>CALAEC010000272.1 GCA_937890785.1 uncultured Actinomycetes bacterium | reverse complement strand
ACCAGGACGAAGACGAAGTCGTCGGCACCCCGGCGCACCACGATCGTCCTGAGGAGCTGGCCGACCTCGATGCCCTGGAGCGCGGCGCTCTCCTCGACACTGGACGGCCGGGCAGTCCGGACAACCGTGACGAAGAGGCCGGACCCGGCCAGGGCCCTCGTGGCGGGCGTGTCGGCGTCCATCGGGCTCACCATAGGCTGCACGCGCAACGCAAGCGCGCTACAATAGCCTCCAGTGGCGATCTCGGATGTCTACCGCACCCAGAGCGGCCTCATCCTGCGGGTGCTCCACGCCGAAGACGGCGGGCTGAAGGTGGAGATGCTGAAGGAAGGTGCCTGGATCGCCGCCAGGATCGGGATGGCGGGGCTTCGGCTGTCTCCGTCCACCCGCAAGCTCACCGAGCGGCAGGTTCGGGCCCTCCCCGAGTAGGTCCTACCCGGCCTTCCGGATGGCGTCGATGAGATCCCATTTGCCCATCTTCGAGCGCCCCGCGATCCCTCGGCGCCTGGCCTCGTCGTAGAGCTCCTGCCGGGTCCGGTCCTGGAGGTTCCGGCCGGAGAGCTGCCCACGTCGCCGCTTGCGGGCCTTCGAGGCCTGCCGGCCCAGGTCCCGCCGGGTCGCCTTGGGGAGATGGGCGATCGTCCGCTTCTTGCGAGCCGCCTGCTGCGCCTTCCGGATGTTGCGCTTGCCGGCGGTCCGCTGTCGCTGCGTCGCCATGCGCGACCACCTCCTTCGGCCCGTATCTACCCCTCCGCGCTGTCCTGCCCACCCTCCGGTAGACCGGACGCCATGGCCTCGACGATCTGCTCCTCGAGCCAGCCGAGGTACGCGAACACGGCGAAGGCAGGGGAGCGGGGATCGTCTTCGGGCATCCCCTGCTCGTACAGCTCCTCGGTGACCTCGAGCCGGATCCCCAGGACCAGTCGGAGGTCGTTGATCGCTCCCAACCACGCCGTCATCTCTTCCCCGCTCAGGTCCGTCGCGTCGATGGTCCGCTCCATCACACTCACGGCGTCGAGGCGTTCCCGGCTGAGCTCCGGCGATACCAGGCTCTCGTACTCGGCCTGCCGCTCCGGGTCGTCCCGGTAGGCCGGCGGGAACAGCCGGCCGAGGGCGGGGTCGTCGGTCCCGAGCAGGTCGCGGAGCTGCGGGGGGAGCGTTCGGAGCAGCTCACGTTCCTGCGCCGGCAGCCGGAGGCGGTACCGGCCCCGCCGGGTACGCTGCACACGCGGTGAGAGCCCGGCCACGTCAGTCCCGCCGCATGGTGGCCCACAGGCCGTGGGCGTGCAGGCGCGAGCACCAGTACTCGCACCGGTCCTGGGTCCCGCTGGCCACGTCGGACCGGCCTTCGGTGTGGACCTGCATCATGAGGCGGTGCGCCCTGGCCCTCGGATAGCCGAACAGCTTCTGGAACACGTACGTCACGTAGGACATCAGGTTGATCGGGTCGTTCCAGACCGTGACGACCCACGGGCGGTCGATCTCGGTGTCTTCACGGCCCGCCGGGCGCTCCACCTCGGCGGGTGCTTCGGTCGTGCCCACGGATCGATGCTACTCCAGGGCCGGTGGGTCTGGGAACCACTCCACCGCAACGGTTTCGACCGCTTAGGGCCGGCCCGGCGCCAGGCGGTACACGGGTCCATCGAGCGACAGGAGGTAGAGCTCACCGGCCTGGTCCTCGCCGAACGAGACCAGGTTGTCGACGCCCACGCCGAGCTCGACGTGGCGGAACCCTCGCTTCCTGGGGACGAGCGCGCGGACCCGCGGGTTGTAGAGGTCACCGAACAGGTACGTTCCCCGCAGCGCCGGGATCGCCGAGCCACGGTAAACGAAGCCTCCGATGACGGTGGCACCGAGCTTGCGGCCGTAGTCGTACACGGGACCGACGGTGCCTTTCGGGAACGGCGGCTCGAACGGAAGCGAGCCCTCGAACGCGTCCCACCCGTAGTTCTCGCCTCCCGAGGACCCGGCCGGCTGAACGTCGATCTCCTCGCGCGCGCTCTGGCCGACGTCGGCGATCCACAGGTCGCCGCTCTCGCGGTCGAACGAGTACCGCCAGGGGTTCCGGAGCCCGAACGCCCAGATCGCCGCCCGGGTGCCGTCCCGACCCACGAACGGGTTCTCCCTGGGGATCCGATAGCCGCGCCCGTCGCTGGGGCGAGGATCGATCCGAAGCATCTTGCCGAGCACCGTGCTCAGGTCCTGGGCGTTGTCGTGCGGGTCGCCCCCGCTGCCCCCGTCCCCGAGGCCCACGTACAGGTACCCATCCGGCCCGAAGGCCAGATGACCGCCGTTGTGGTTGCTGTACGGCTGGTCGACCGCGAGCACCTCCCGACGCGATCCGGGCACCACGCCGTCCTCGTCCGTGGCGAACTCGTGGATCCGCGTGTCCCCGTTGACGTCGGTGTAGTTGACGTACAGGAACCGCCCGTCGGGCGAGAACGTCAGCCCGAGGAGGCCCTGCTCGGTTCCATCCGATACCTCGCCGGAGAGGTCCAGGACGGTCCGGTCGAGCCCGCCGCGCTGCAGCGCGACGATCCGGCCGCCCTTCTCAGCGACGTACAGGGCCTCGTCGCCGGGTCTGGTGGCCAGGGCCAGGGGCGCCTCGAGGACGGCCACCCGGACCAGGCGGAGCCGGGCCGCGGCGGGATCCGGGGTGGGGGAAGGGACTTCGCTGGGGGTGGGTGTGGGAGCGGGGAGAGGGAGGGCCGGCGGCGAGGGGGCGGCCGGCGTGGCCTGCTCGCAGGCGACGGCCAGCAGGGCGGTGGCGGCAAGGAGCGCGGGCCTCCCCATCCCGCCACGATACGGCGGGTCACCGGTTAGGGCGTGGTCAGGAGGCCCGTCGGGCCAGGATCCGCACGATGCGGTCCTCCAGTCGGACGGCAACGCTCTTCGCCACGCCTCGGGTGAGGATCGAGAACGAGGCCCACGAACCGGCCCGGCGCAGCCACACGTACCCCGAGAGCGCGGAGATCGACCTGAGCGTGCCGGTCTTGGCGTGCACCTGGAGGTGGCGCAGGCGACCGCCGAGGGTTCCCTGGCCGGGCTCTGGCAGGGCCTCGCGGAGCGCCTCGCCCCAGGGCAGGTCCTCGGCCGCCTCCAGGAGCCGGGTCAGGCCCCGCGGCGATACCCGGTTGGCGTAGGACAGCCCCGAGCCGTCGAGGGCGCGGAGCTCCACGCCCCACCCGGCGGCGAACCCCTGGAGCGCGGCGGCCCCCTTGGCGATGCTGCCCGGGACGCCGGCGACCTCGACGCCGAGCCGCTTGACCAGCACCTCGGCCCAGAAGTTCGACGAGTACCGGTTCATCGTGTCGAGCAGCTCGGCCAGCGGATCGGAGGTGATCTCGGCCAGCGAGACGAGGCCGGTGGGCGCCTCGGCCGCGGTCGCCGGTCCGGCCACGGAGACACCGATCTCGCGGAGCTCGCGGCGAAGCGCCCGGGCGGCCCGCAGCTCGGGGTCGCTGACGTGGATCCCGCCGGCCTGGTTCCCCTCGAATGTAAGCGCGGTGGGCAGAGCCACCTGGCTCCGAGGGAAGTCGCGCTTCCACCCGGGCGCGAACCAGTCCCGCTTGAAGTACCCGGTGCTGCCGACCACGGCACCCTCGATGTGTGTCACCCCGGCGTCGCGGACGCGCTGGGCCAGGAGCCGCATCGTGGCGTCTCGGATGTCCGGGTCACCGGAGCCGAGGATCCACAGGTCGCCGGCCAGGATCCCCGCCACGGGTGTGGCCCCCGCGGCGGCCTGAGTGACCAGGGCGGCCTCGGGCCCGAGGGCGTTGAGGAGCGCCATCGACAGCACGAGCTTCTCGTTCGATGCCGGGGCCCGTCGCCGAGCCGCCCCGTGCCCGTACAGGTCCACGCCCTCGTCCCGCACCGACACCCCCACCGGCAGGCCCCCGACCAGCCGGTCGATCTCGACGGCCCAGCCCGGTCTCGGTGCGCCGGTGGTGGGGATGGCGACCGACGTGGCCGACGCGGGGCCCGCGCTCGAGGCCACGCAGGCCGCGACCACGCCCGCGACGATGCACCCCCGTGCCCCCATGCTCCCTCCCAAGGGCGCCCATTGTGACCGGTACGGGCGTTCCACTCAAGGGGGGCAGGCTCGCCGGCTCGCGGTTGTCTAGAGTTGGGGGCCATGCTCCTCGAGGGCCGGCGTCTGCTGATCACCGGTGTGCTGACGCCGCAGAGCATCGCCTTCGCCGTGGCCGGCCGCGCTCAGGAGGAGGGCGCCGAAGTGCTCCTGACGGGGTTCGGCCGGGGGCTGTCGATCACCGAGAAGAGCGCCAGGCGGCTCCCGACGCCCCCGGACGTGTTCGAGATGGACGCCACCGACCCCGCCCAGATCGACGCGGTGGCCGCCGAGGTCGGGTCCAGGTGGGGCAGGCTGGACGGCCTCCTCCACGCCATCGCCTTCGCCCCCGAGGACGCCCTGGGGGGCCGGTTCCTCGAGACGCCGTGGGAGAGCGCCGCCACCGCCATCCGGGCCAGCGCCTATTCGCTGAAGGAGCTGGTGGTGGCGAACCGCGAGCCGCTCCGGGAGGGCCGGGGGAGCGTGGTCAGCCTGGACTTCGACGCCACCGTGGCCTGGCCGGCGTACGACTGGATGGGGGTGTCGAAGGCCGCCCTGGAGTCGGTGACGCGGTACCTGGCCCGTGACCTCGGGGGCGACGGGATCCGGGTGAACTGCGTGGCGGCAGGCCCGCTCCGCACGGTGGCCGCGAGAGGCATCCCGGGCTTCGATGCATTCATCGATCGGTGGGAGCGGCGAGCGCCGCTGGGATGGGACCCGACCGATCCGGCACCCGTGGCGGACGCATGCGTGTGGCTGCTGTCGAGCCGGTCCGCGGGGATCACCGGGGAGATCGTCCACGTCGACGGCGGCTTCCACGCCATGGGGACGGACCTCCGCGCCTGATCCCACGGAAGGGGTTGTACGCTCGGCAGATGAGTCGCAGGTGGCTCCTCCTCGCGGTGGCCGCGCTGGTGCTGGCGGCGTGCTCCCCGAAGCTGACCCCGGTCACGAGCGGCGTCGACGCCCAGCCGGCCACCACCGCCGCGCCGGCGTCCCCGTTGCCGCCGATCGATCCGTCGACGGTCGAGGAGGTCGTCGAGGGGGTGCTCCCGGCCGTGGTCAACGTTCGCAGCGACATCGGAGCCGGCCGGTCGCCCGAGGGGACCGGGTTCGTCATCGATCCGTCGGGCGTGGTCGTGACCAACTACCACGTCGTGGAGGGCGCCTTCGGGATCCGCGTGGTCATGAACGACGGGCGGCGTCTCGAGGCTCGGGCCATCGGGGGCGACTCCGCCGCGGACCTGGCGGTGCTCAAGGTCGACGCCCGGGAGCTCCCCACGGTGCCGCTGGGCGACTCCGACCAGCTCCACCTGGGTCAGGACGTGGTGGCGCTCGGCTTCGCCCTGGGCCTCGAGGGCGGGCCGTCGGTGACCACCGGCGTGGTCTCCGGCCTGGGCCGGACGATCGAGGCCGGCGGCCAGGGCGTGGAGACCCGGACGTACGAGGACATCATCCAGACCGACGCGGCCATCAACCCGGGGAACTCCGGGGGGCCTCTGGTCGACCTGGCCGGCCGCGTCGTGGGGATCAACACCGCCGGTGTCGGGGCGGGAGCGGCCGAGAACATCGGCTTCGCCATCGCCATCAACCGGGCCCGTCCGATCATCGACCACGCCGTCGAGGATCCCGAGGGCCCGGCCCCGCTGCTCGGCGTCTCGACGCAGACCCTGACGCCGGCGGTGGTGGCGCAGAACGGGCTGTCCGTCGACGCCGGGGCCCTGGTGCTGCGGCTCGCCCAGGACGGCCCGGCCGATGGGGCCGGGATCGAGGTCGGGGATGTGATCGTCGCCGTGGCCGGCCAGGAGGTCACCGGGAACGCGTCTCTCCAGGAGCGGCTCCTCGAGCACGAGCCCGAGGAGACCGTGGACGTGACCGTGGTCCGGGGCACGGAGACAGTCACGGTGCAGGTCACGCTGGGGGTCCGCCCGCTCCCGATCGAGCCGTAGCCCTGGAGTAGCCTAGGGCCCGATGCGGGTCCGACTCCGGAACCCGGACCGGAAGGTCGAGATCGAAGGGCGCCGCAGCGTCCGCGAGGTCCTCCCCGTCGAGGTGTACGAGCGGTGAACGGGGAGCCGTTCCGAGCGGGGGAGCGGGTGGTGCTGCTCGACGAGCGCGGCCGCCGGTACCTGGTGCGCCTGGAGCCCGGCGGGACGTTCCACTACCACGGCGGCGCCCTCCCGCACGACCTCGTGCTCGGATCGGAGGAGGGCACCACGGTCCACTCCACGACCGGGGCGTCCCTGCTGTGCTTCCGGCCCCGGCTGGCCGACTTCGTGCTGAAGATGGGCCGCGGCGCCCAAGTGATCTACCCGAAGGACCTCGGCCCGCTGCTGATCTCGGCCGACGTGTTCCCGGGCGCCCGGGTCATCGAGGCCGGCACCGGTTCCGGCGCCCTGACGCTGGCCCTGTGCCGGGCGGTCGGGCCGGAGGGCCGGGTGGTTTCGTACGAGCGGCGCGCGGACTTCCTCGACGTGGCCCGGCGGAACGCCGAGGACTTCTTCGGGAAGCTGCCCGCGTGGCTCGACCTCCGGCACGGAGACGTGCGCGAGGTCGCCTCGACCGGCGAGACGTTCCAGCGAGCCCTGCTGGACCTGCCGGAGCCGCGGGCCGTCCTCGACGAGGTCGCCGCGGCGCTGATCCCCGGCGGGATCCTGGCCACGTACCTCCCGAGCACCGGGCAGGTCCAGGAGACCGTGGCCGCCATGCGGGACGCGCGCTTCGCCGAGGTCGAGACGTTCGAGGTCCTCCTCCGAACCTGGCACGTCGAGCCCCGGAGCGTCCGTCCCGACCACCGGATGGTGGCCCACACCGGCTTCGTCACCGTGGGCCGGAAGACCGCCTGACTCAACCCGGCGTCGCGGAATCCCGAAGGAGCTAGGAAGGACCGAATGAGGCCGGGGGTATACTCGGAAGCTCGAGAGGGGGACGGGAACATGCCGCAGGACGCCGACCCGCGCGAGCGTATCGAGCGGTACGAGAAGGAGATCCACGAGCTCACCACCCAGGTGAGGTTCCTGGAGGATGAGATCGGGCTCCTGCGCCGCCGCCTCCACAGCGCGCCACGGCAGGTGAAGATCCTCGAGGAGCGCCTCCTCGAGTCGAAGAGCGAGATGGCCAAGGCCCTCTCGCAGAACGAGAAGCTCGTCAGCACGCTGCGCGCCGAGCGCGAGCGTCTGGAGGCGCTCAAGGAGGAGGTCGAGAAGCTCACGAAGCCGCCGGCCTCGTTCGGCGTGCTGATCGGGCAGAACGAGGACGACGACTCACTCGACGTGTTCACCGCGGGGCGGAAGATGCGGGTCAACGCGGACCCCGAGCTCGACCGCTCCCGGTTCCACCGCGGGGCCGAGGTGATCCTGAACGAAGCTCTGAACGTGGTCGAGGTGCTGGACCAGGACCGCATCGGTGAGGTCGTCACGGTGAAGGAGCTGCTCGGCGACGACCGCGTGGTGGTCCTCGGTCGGGGCGACGAGGAGGCCGTGGCGGTGATCTCCCGGTCGCTCCGCGAGGACCATCTCCGTCCCGGCGACCCGCTCCTGTACGACCCCCGCTCGGGACACGTCCTGGAGCGCCTGCCAAAGGAGCAGGTCGAGGAGCTGATCCTCGAGGAGATCCCCGATGTGACCTACGAGGACATCGGGGGCCTCATGGGCCAGATCGAGGACATCAAGGACGCAGTAGAGCTGCCGTTCCTGTACGCGGAGCTCTTCCGCGAGCACCAGCTCCGTCCCCCCAAGGGCGTCCTCCTCTACGGCCCGCCCGGCTGTGGCAAGACGCTCATCGCCAAGGCCGTGGCGAACTCTCTGGCCAAGCAGGTCGCGGAGAAGACCGGCCGCACCGGGATCCACTCGTACTTCCTGAACGTCAAGGGCCCCGAGCTGCTGAATAAGTACGTCGGCGAGACCGAGCGCCAGATCCGCCTGATCTTCCAGCGGGCCAAGGAGAAGTCCGAGGAGGGCTTCCCGGTGATCGTCTTCTTCGACGAGATGGACTCCATCTTCCGGATGCGCGGATCGGGGATCTCCTCGGACGTGGAGAACACCATCGTCCCCCAGCTCCTCTCGGAGATCGATGGCGTGGAGTCGCTGAAGAACGTCATCGTGATCGGGGCGTCGAACCGCGAGGACCTCATCGACCCGGCCATCCTCCGGCCCGGCCGGCTCGACGTGAAGATCAAGATCGAGCGGCCCGACCAGCAGGCCGCCGCCGACATCATGTCGAAGTACATGACCGCGGACGTCCCCCTCCACGACGATGACCAGAAGGCCGCCGGGGGGGACCCAGAGGAGGCGGTCCGGCGGATGATCGAGCGGACCATCGAGCGGATGTACGCGCCCAGCGAGGAGAACAAGTTCCTGGAGGTCACGTACCAGAACGGCGACAAGGAGATCCTGTACTTCAAGGACTTCAACTCCGGCGCGATGATCGAGAACATCGTGTCGCGGGCCAAGAAGGCCGCCATCAAGCGGTTCCTCGAGCAGGGCGAGAAGGGGATCAAGGTCGAGGACCTGCTGACCGCGATCCGGGCCGAATTCAAGGAGCACGAGGACCTCCCGAACACCACGAACCCGGACGACTGGGCACGGATCTCCGGCAAGAAGGGCGAGCGGATCGTGTACGTGCGGACGCTCCTGGGCGACCGCGAGGGCGAGGCCGGCCGGCAGGTCGAGCGGGTCACCCCCGGCCAGTACCTGTAACGGCCCCGGCTCGAGCCCCGTCCCGTATCCTGGCGATATGGCGATCCCCAAGGTCATGGGCATCGAGACCGAGTACGGGATCTCGGGCCCGGGCATCTCCGAGTTCAACCCGGTGCTGGCCTCGTCCCTCTTGATCAACACATTCGCCGGGGCCCTCCGGCGGATCCGATGGGACTACGAGCAGGAAAGCCCACTGCGGGACGCCCGGGGTTTTGAGCCCGTCCAGGAGCGTGAGCCGACCGAGGAAGACCTCGGGCTGGCCAACGTGATCCTGCCGAACGGCGCCCGCTACTACGTCGACCACGCCCATCCCGAGTACTCGACGCCCGAGGCGGCCACGCCGCGCGACCTGGTGGTCCACGACAAGGCCGGGGAGCGGATCCTGGAGCGATCCCTGGAGCTGGCCCGCGAGCTGCTCCCTCCGGGTGAGCGGATCGCCGTGTACAAGAACAACACCGACGGCAAGGGCAATTCCTACGGCTGTCACGAGAACTACCTGGTCGATCGGGCCACGCCGTTCTCGCGGATCGTCCGGGACCTCACCACGTTCTTCGTTACGCGCCAGATCTTCACCGGCGCCGGGAAGGTGGGCGTCGAGTCGACTCGGGTGGAAGGCGCGAACGTGCCGTACCAGCTGAGCCAGCGGACCGACTTCTTCGAGGCCGAGGTGGGCCTTGAGACCACCCTGAAGCGGCCCATCATCAACACCCGGGACGAGCCGCACGCCGACCCCGACAGGTACCGGAGGCTGCACGTCATCATCGGCGACGCCAACATGTGCGAGGTGGCCACCTATCTGAAGGTGGGCACGACCGGGCTCGTGCTGAAGATGATCGAGGACGACGCGCTGCCGGACCTTTCGCTGGACGGCGCGGTCCGGGCGCTGCACGAGGTCTCCTGGGACCCGACCGTTCGGGCAACCGTTCGGCTGGCCGACGGGCGGACGGCCACGGCCGTGGAGCTCCAGTGGGAGTACCTCGATCACGCCAAGCGGTGGGCCAAGGAGCAGGAGGACACGCCGGACAACGCGGCGGTCCTGGAGCGGTGGGAGCGCGTGCTCGAGGGGCTCGAGGAGGAACCGCTGTCGCTCCACCGCGAGCTCGACTGGGTTGCCAAGCACCGGCTGGTGACCGCGTACCGGGAGCGGGACGGCCTGGCCTGGGACGATCCCAAGCTCGCGCTGATCGACCTCCAGTACCACGACGTCCGGCGCGACCGCGGCCTCTATCACCGCCTCGCGGCCAGCGGCAAGGTGGAGCGGCTGGCGCCGGAGGAGGAGGTCGAACGGGCCATGCGCCAGCCGCCCGACGACACCAGGGCGTTCTTCCGTGGCGGCTGCATCCGACGGTACCCGGACGCCATCGTGGCGGCGTCGTGGGACTCGGTGATCTTCGACGTGGGCCGCGAGGCCCTGCAGCGGGTGCCCATGCGCGAACCTCTCCGCGGCACCCGCGACCACGTCTCGGATCTGTTCGAGCGCGCCGCCGACGCCGCCACCCTGGTCGACCTCCTCCAAGGGTAGGACCCGAGCGACATCATCGGGTGGGGCCGACGCCCCTTCGGCCACCCGAGAGATGGCGAGCCCTACAATAGGTGTCGGGATTCCCCAGGGAGAGAGGAGGTCAGCAGGGTGCCCGAGCAGAAGCGCGTACAGAAGAAGGGTGGAGGTGCCGGCGAGGACGCCGACGCCGGACAGACGACCGCCGCGGAGAAGGGCGAGAAGCTCAAGGAGGAGATGGACGAGATCCTCGACGAGATCGACGAGGTCCTGGAGGAGAACGCCGAGGAGTTCATCAAGTCATATGTGCAGAAGGGCGGCCAGTGACGCCGAACGAGTTCGGGGCCAACCCGAGCTTCTTCGACCTGGTCCGGGGAATGGGAACCGATCCGCTCCGGTCACCCGCCGCCTCGCAGGCTGAGAGCCCCACCCACCTCCCGCCCCACGGGACCACCGTGGTGGCCCTGCAGTTCGACGGCGGCGTGGTCATGGCCGGCGACCGACGGGCCGTGGAGGGGTACGCGATCGCCGACGAGCGGATGGAGAAGGTGTTCCCGGCCGACGAGCACTCGGTGGTGGGGATCGCCGGGGTGGCGGCCCAGGCGGTGGAGCTGGTCCGGCTGTTCCAGACCGAGCTCGAGCACTACGAGAAGGTCGAGGGCGACACCCTCTCGCTCGAGGGCAAGGCGAACCGGCTCGGGCAGATGATCCGCGGGTCCCTCCCGCTGGTGATGCAGGGGCTGGTGGTGGTCCCGATCTACGGCGGCTTCGACACCCGGCGGGGCGAGGGACGCCTGTTCCGGTACGACGCGATCGGCGGCAGGTACGACGAAGCCGACTACAACGCCACGGGCTCGGGGTCGCGCGACGCCAAGGCCAGCCTGAAGAAGCGGTGGCGCCCCGGCATGGCCCGCCAGGAGGCCGTCGAGGCGGCCGTGGAGTCGCTCCTCGACGCCTCCGAGGCCGACACCGCCACCGGCGGACCCGACCCGGTCCGGGGCATCTTCCCCAGCGTGCATCTGGTCACGGCCCAGGGCGTGGACGAGGTGCCGCCCGAGGAGGTCCGCACGGCCTTCGAGGCCGTGCTGGCGCGCAGGGAAGGAGCCTCGTAATGCCGATGCCGTTCTATGTGGCACCCGAGCAGATGATGAAGGACCGCTCGGACTACGCGCAGAAGGGCATCGCCCGCGGCAAGCCGGTGGTGGCGCTGGAGTACACCGAGGGGATCCTGTTCATCGCCGACAACCCCTCCACGCACCTGTACAAGATCTCCGAGATCTACGACCGGATCGCCTTCGCCGCCGTGGGCAAGTACAGCGAGTTCGAGAACCTCCGGATCGCGGGCGTGCGGCTGGCCGACGTCCGCGGGTACTCGTACGACCGCGAGGACGTCACCGCCAAGAGCCTGGCCAACGCGTACTCCCAGGGCCTGGCCACGATCTTCACCCAGGAGATGAAGCCGTACGAGGTTGAGATCCTGGTGGCCCAGGTGGGGGAGCGTCCCGAGGACACCGAGATGTTCCACATCCTGTACGACGGGAGCGT
>CALAEC010000271.1 GCA_937890785.1 uncultured Actinomycetes bacterium | reverse complement strand
ACCGAGGCCGCGGCCATGGCCGCGGGACGGTGGATCGGCCGTGGCGACAAGGAGGCCGCCGACCAGGCCGCCGTTGATGCCATGCGTCTGATGATCGACAGCGTGGCCATGGACGGCGTGGTCGTCATCGGCGAGGGAGAGAAGGACCAGGCCCCGATGCTCTACAACGGCGAGCCGGTCGGCACCGGCGAAGGCCCACCCGTCGACGTGGCCGTCGATCCGATCGACGGGACCACGCTGACCGCGAAGGGCATGGGCAACGCGCTGTCGGTGATCGCCGTGGCCGAGCGCGGCGCCATGTTCGACCCCGGCGCGGCCGTGTACATGGACAAGATCGCGGTGGGACCCGAGGCCACCTCAGCCATCGACATCGAGGCAGGGCCCGAGGAGAACATCCGCCGGGTGGCCAAGGCCAAGGACCTTCGGCCGGAGGAGGTCTCCGTGGTGGTCCTGGAACGGGACCGGCACGACGACCTGGTGTCCCGGATCCGATCCGCGGGCGCGAGGGTCATGCTCATCACGGATGGGGACGTCGCAGGAGCCATCGTCGCCGCGGCGCCCGAGCGCCGGGCCGCCGACCTGCTGATGGGCATCGGCGGGACGCCCGAGGGCGTGGTGGCCGCCGCCGCGCTGAAGTGCATCGGCGGCGCCATGCAGGGCCGGCTCCACCCTCGCAACGACGAGGAGCGCGGGAAGCTCCTCGATACGGGGTACGACATCGACCGCGTGCTGACCATGGACGACCTGGTCGGCGGCCAGGACGTTTTCTTCGCGGCCACCGGGATCACCCACGGTGCGCTGCTGCGCGGCGTCGGCTACCGGAGGGACCAGGTCATCACCCAATCGATGGTGATGCGGGCCCGCTCGGGCACGGTTCGGTACGTGGAGGGCCATCACCAGCTCGACAAGCTGATGCGGTTCAGCCAGATCGAGTACCGCTAACGCCTACGGCCAGCCCTGGTGGGCGTCGCGGAACGCCGCGGCGGCGGCGGCCGTGGTGGGGCCGTACAGCGCGTTCCGGATCGGCACCCGTCGGCGGACGTCGGCGAGCTCCCGCCGGGTGAACTCGCAGGGCACGCTCACCGGGTCGACACCGTAGAGGCGAGCGGCGTTCAGACCGAGGACCTTCGCTCGGATCTCCTTGGTCAGGCGCGGGTAGCCGTACCGCTCCCGGAGCTGCTCGGATATCTGGAACGTGCGCATCGCCTGGATCTGGTCCTGGGGAGAGCCATAGAAGAGGCAGTCGGTCCCCCACACCACGTTGTCCTCGCCGACGTACCGCAGCAGCTTGCCGAGGACGTGCGCCGCCTGGTCGGGATCCCGCATCACGTTCCACCACGTCGTGCCGAGCTCCGCGTACACGTTCTGGTTCGGCCCGATGCCGGCCCGCCGCATCGAGGTGATCAGCCGGTTGATCCCCACGTTCGCCGTGGCCCGCGTATAGGGGCCCTCCACGTACTCGCTCTCGTAGCCCGAGTGGTACACGATGAAGTTCGCGTCCGGATGGGCTCGTGCGGCCGGCCCGATATCCTCGGGCGAAGCGTTCCGGGTCCCGCCGGAGAGGCCCTTATGCACGGCGATGTTGCGGACGCCGAGCTGCAGCGACTTCTCGATGAACCGCTCCCCCACCTGGGGCAGCGAGGGGTCATGGTCGTCGAACCACCACTGGTTCCCCGAGCCGTCCCACAGGTGCGGGTAGTTCGTGAACACCTTCCAGGCGGCGATCGGATGGTCGCGGGCTGCGGTCTCCATCTTGTCGAGGTTGGAGCCGAGCGGCCCGATGTTCGGGAAGGGGTTCCCGTGCATCAGGATGCGGTCGTCCCGACACAGGGCCAGGGCCACCCGGCGGGTCTCCTCCATGACCTCGAGCGACAGCGGCCCGTCCGGGGGCAACGGCAGCGAGGACACCACCACCATGCTGGTGTCGCTCTTCAGGAACATCTCCTCGAGGAAGTGCTCGATCGAGTAACAGTCCCGGGGGTCCTCCTCGCCGCACCCCTGCTGGGGGAACAGCGACCAGAACCCCACCGGGTCGTTCACGGCCGGGTTGAGGTCGTACTCCAGGAGATGCCCCTGGATGTCCATGACGAACTCGTCCCCGCCGACCTCCTCCATGGCGGTCTCGGGATCGACCGTGCCCTCGGGACTGACTTCGAACGTGCCGCCGGGTTCGCGGCCCTCCCGACGGGCCGCCTCGCGGGTGCAGGCGTTCAGGACGAACAGGGTCGCCGCGGCGCCGCAGGCCGACAGGAGGAACTCGCGCCGGCTCATCCCGGCCCGCCGGGCCAGGCGGTCGCACGTTTCCCGGGCCCGGCGGATCGCCTCGGACACCACCGGCCCGAGGGGTACCGGGTCGTACTCGGCGTTGGAGGCCGGCCCGAGCTTGATCGGCAGCCCGGGGTCCTCCTCGCGCCAGTCGCTCCAGCCGCGGCCCATCCCACACATCTTGACGTCGCCTCGGGCGCGGCGGTTCGGTCCGCCCTCCTGGATCTGGCCAGCCGCGGGCTGAGGAGGCTAGACTCCTTCCGGCCCGGAGGATCGAGGGGGAATGCGGCTCCGCGAGGTCAGGTCGGCGGTGGACCTGGGGAGGTGGCTCCAGAGCGTGGGGATCACCCCGTCGGAGCACCCAGCCTTCGGAGGCGTGCACGACGTCCACACCACTGGGTCCCTCCACTACGGCGGGGCACCGAACGTCGCCGAGATGCGCCGACGGGGGCTGAAAGGGAAGGCCCTCGACGTGAACGACACCGACCCGATGGACGATGGGTTCCGGAAAGACTTCCGCACCGAGAGGGAGGCCCTCCAGTTCCTGTACTTCCGGCTGCTCCATGCGGCCGAGAAGTTCGGCTGGCCACTCGATGAGCTGTTCTTCGCTGGGTTCGGATACATCAAGGAGGAGGGGCGGCCCACGGAGGCGCCCAATCATCCGGTCCCCAACCACGAGAACCACCTGCACGTCGCCCTGACCGAATCGGACTTCTGACCGCCTGCCCCCTCGGAAGTCGGACCGCCGGCGGTTCAGCCGGCCGGCTCGGGGGCGGGGAGCGGCCGGCGGCGGCCCAGGGCCACGGCCACCACCCCGGTCAGGACCAGGGCCACGCCGACGAGCTGGAGCGCCGAGGGGGTCTCGTCGAGCAGGACCATGGCCAGCAGGACCGCACCCACCGGCTGGATCGTCAGCAGCACCGAGGTGATCGCCGCCGGCAGCCTCGGCAGGCCGATCGAGATGAGCAGCCACCCGGCCACCTGGGCGGTCAGCGCCAGCAGCACCAGCCAGCCCTGGGCCGGCCACCCCGGCCACGGGTCCAGGGTCCCCAGCGCCCACCCGCCCGCCGCGGCCACCACCGTCGCCGTGGCCGTGGCGTCGAACAGGGGCCCGGCCGGCCGGCGCAGGTCGGCGTTGCCCCGGCGCAGGATCAGCAGGAAGGCCGTGTAGGCGACCGCGGTGAGCGCGCCGAAGACCACGCCGAGGACGGGGTCCTCGCCGAAGGCGCCCTCCTCGAGCACGCCGGAGATCAGGACGATCCCCACCACGGCCACCGGGATGGCGGCCAGGATCAGGCTGCCGGGTCGCTCGCGCAGCAGGGCCCACGCCGCCAGCGCCACCAGCACGATCTGGAGGTTCCCCAGCACCGTAGCGAGGCCGGCGCCCACCGCCTCGATCGACCGGTGCCAGAACATCAGGTCGAGGGCGAAGAAGCCACCGGCCACCACGGCCAGCGTCCGCTCCCGGCGGGTTCGCGGCCCGTACCGCCGTCGCTCCCACGCGGCCAGGAGGCCCAGCGCCGGCAGCGCGTACAGGCATCGGAACACCGCGGCGGTGTCCGGGGAGACGTCCGCCAGGCGGACCAGGATCCCTGAGAAGGCGATGCACAGCGCCCCGGCCACCGCGGCCACCGCCGGTCGCCCGGCCAGGTGCCGGGTCGCCGCGCGCGTCGCTGCTTGCCCCACGGTCGGCGAGGGTATCCGAGGCCCTCTCGGTGTGTCGGAGGGGTCACGTATACTCCGGGGCGAGGGTTCGGCTCGTGCAAGGTGCTTCGTAGCGGTTCCCTCCCGGCGAACCAGGCCGGAGGCCCACCGGGCAGCGATCAGGCTCGGGAAGGGCCACGGAAGGAGGGAACGGCACCGTGGCAACTGGCACCGTGAAGTGGTTCAACCCCGACAAGGGGTACGGCTTCATCACCCAGGACGACGGCCCCGACGTGTTCGTGCACTTCAGCGCGATCCAGGGCGAGGGCTACCGCAACCTGGAGGAGAACCAGAAGGTGGAGTTCGACGTCACCCAGGGGCAGAAGGGCCCCCAGGCGGCGAACGTACGCCCGGTCGTCTAGGCGAACCGACCGTTTCCGAGGACCCGTCGCACCGCGGCGGGTCCTTGCCTTCCTACGAACGGGTGCGGAGGTACTTGAGGAGGCCGCCGGCAAGGAGTTGCTGGCGTTCGTGCTCGTTCAGGTCGTTCCGGACCTTGGCCTCGCGGCCGTCCACCTCGAGCGTGAACGTGTCGCTCCCGGCCTCGAGCTCCTCCCGGATCCGCGGCAGCCGCCACGTGTCCCCGCCTTTGGCCAGACGGTAGACGTCGTCGTCGATCAGCGCTGGGACGATCCCGTTGTTGATCAGGTTGCGGCGGTGGATCCGGTGGAAGCCCTTGGCGAACACGGCCCGCACGCCCAGGTACAGCGGGGCCAGCGCGGCGTGCTCCCGCGAGGAGCCCTGGCCGTAGTTGTCGCCGGCGACGATGAATCCCCCGCCCCACGCTTCGGCCCGGGACACGAACTCCGGGTCCTCCTTCTTGAAGACATACCGGCTGATCGCCTCGATGTTCGACCGCTCGCTCATCACGATCACGCCGTCCGGCGACATCGAACCGGTGGAGATGTTGTCGGGGAGCACGATCAGCACCCGGCCCTCGAGGGCGTCGGGCAGATCGGGCGGCACCGGCGGCGGCTTGATGTTCGGCCCGCGCCAGATCTCGACCTTGGCGGCCTCCTCGGGCGGCGGCGGGAAGATCAGCAGCGAGTCGTCGATGTGCGGCTTCGGGGCCTCGATCGTGGGCGGCTCCATGTCGAGGTCGCGGGGATCGGTGATCACGCCGCGCAGCGCGGTGGCCGCCGCCGTGGCCGGCGAGGTCAGGTACACGAAGTCGTCCTCGGTCCCGGACCGGCCCTGGAAGTTCCGGTTGAACGTGCGGACCGAGGGCTGCCCCGAGGGCGGGGCCTGCCCCATCCCCACGCACGGGCCGCACGCGGCCTCGAGCAAGCGCGCGCCGGCGTGGACGTACCGCTCCATGACGCCGGTGGTCACCATCAGGTCCAGCGCCTGCCGGGACCCGGGCGAGACCGTCATGTCCAGCCATGCGTTCACGCCGCCGCCCTCGTCGACGACGTGCGCGGGGATGGCCAGATCCTCGAAGCCCGAGTTCACCGAGGACCCCACGCAGACCTGGGCGACCTTCGTGCCGGCCACCTCCCGGACCGGGACCACGTTGTCGGGGTTCCGCGGCTTGGCGATCAGCGGCTCCAGGGCGGCCAGGTCGATCACCATCTCCTCGTCGTACTGGGCGCCGTCGTCGGGCTGGAGCTCGCGGAAGTGCTCGGCCCGCTCCTGCGCCTCCAGCCACTCTCGGGTCCGCTCGTCCGCCGGGAAGATCCCGACGGTGGCGCCGAGCTCCTGGATCATGTTGCAGATCGTGGCCCGCTCGGTCACCGACAGCGTCGGCACGCCCGGCCCGTCGAAGGCGAAGGCCTTGCCGAGCCCGCCCTTCACCGTGAGGCGGCGGAGCATCTCCAGGATCACGTCCTTAGCAGAGAGCCAGCCGTGGAGCTCGTTCTCCAGGACGACGCGGACGACCTTCGGGTAGGTCAGCTCGAACGGATAGCCGGCCATGACCACGGCCGCGTCCATGCCCCCGATCCCGAGCGCGATCATCCCCATGGCCCCGCCGGTGGTGGTGTGGGAGTCGGAGCCGACCATGGTCTGCCAGGGCCGATCGAACCGCTCCAGGTGCACGTAGTGGGAGATGCCGTTCCCGGGCCGGGAGAACACCGCCCCGTACCGCATCGAGCAGGTCTGCAGGAAGAAGTGGTCGTCGGGGTTCTTGTGGTCCAGCTGGATCATGTTGTGGTCGACGTACTGGGTGACCTGGGGCACCTGCACGCGGTCCACGCCGAGCTGCTCGAACTCCTGCCAGGCCATGGTCCCGGTGGCGTCCTGGAGCAGGACGTGGTCGATCCGGTAGCTGATGAGCTCGCCGGGCTCGAGCGTTCCCTCGACCAGGTGCTCCGACAGGACCTTCTCGACGATGTTCTGCG
>CALAEC010000270.1 GCA_937890785.1 uncultured Actinomycetes bacterium | reverse complement strand
ATCCGAACCACCGGACGCCGGTGACTCTGCAGTAGGGAGCGTTCAGCCAGAACTACTGGCGCCAGCGGGGATCGCCTGCACGGCCCATCCGTTGCCGTCCGGATCACTGAAGAAGACGAACGACCCCAGCCCCTCCGTCGGCCGGCCGAATTCGCGGATCAGTCCCCTCGGTCAATCGAGGTGAAAGATTTCCTCGAGCTCCACCATCATCCGGTCGGCGGGGCCGCCGGCGCCTTCGAAGTAGGGGGCCATCAGCGACTGCCACCGTTCGTTGGCGGGTTCGGCCCCCATCCCGGCGAGGGCTTCCTCGAAGTCTCCGGGAGTCTCCAGGTACCCGAACAGGGTTCCATCCGACCGAAGGAACAGGGAGTAGTTGTGCCACCCGTTCCTTCGGAGCGCATCCAACATCTCCGGCCATACCGCTTGGTGGTGGCGCTTGTACTCCTCGATGAGCTCCGGCTTCACGCGGAGCACGAACCCCACTCTGTTCACGAATCACCTCCACTCCGGGTGGCGCCGCCTGCTCTTGCTGTGAGCGGTCAGCGCACCTTGACGCCGACACGATAGGGGTCGAGCGCCCTGTCATCCGGATCCAGGTCGGTCACCAACAGGTCGATCTCGTCGAGGCCGAACATCCGGGCCTGGGCCCGGGTGCCGAGCTTGGTGTGGTCAACCGCCAGAATGATCCGGCCGCTCCTGGAACTCAGGGCTCGCTTGACTTCCGCCTCCTCCAGGCTGGCCTCGGAGGATCCCAGGCTCGGGTCCAGCGCGGCGGCCGAGCAGACGAACGCATCGAACAGGAAGGCTTCCGCGCCCCGGATAGCCACCGGCCCCACCAGGCTCCCCGTTCGGGGTTCGACAGAGCCACCGGTCAGGGTGGCGACGATGCCGGCCTTGCCGTTGAGGCTCTGGAACGTGTCGAGGCCGTTGGTGACGACCACCAGGTCCCGGGCCCCGTCGAGACGGGTCGCCAGCCGATACACGGTCGAGGAGGCGTCGAAGGCCACCGTCCCGTGGTCGGGGATCAGATCGAGCAGCCGATCCGCGATCCGAGCCTTCGCCCGGGCGTTGTGGCGGTGACGCTCCGAGAACGGCTCGGGGCCCACGGCCACGGCTCCCCCGCGGACACGGCGCGCGGTTCCAAGCGCCTCGAGCTCGTCGAGGTCCCGGCGGATCGTCATCTCACTGACGCCCAAGTGGACGGCGAGCTCGTCGATGCGTACCGAGCCGTTCTCCCTGATGCGCTGCTCGATCACGGCGAGGCGCTCGTGGGGGCTGTTGGGGACGACGGCTATGGTTGCCTCCGTGTGAAGTTCGCCACCATTTACCTCACTCCAACCCGACCGGCACCGACGGCGAGCCACTGTCGTGCGTCATCGAGGTTCTCGAACCGGCCGAGCGCGATGCCCTGTACGACGGCGTTGCCGAGCGCCGTTGCCTCCGAGGAACCCCCGATGACAGGCAGCCCGCTGTGACGGCCGAAGAGCTCGTTCATGAGACCGATCCTGGCCCCGCCGCCTACCACCAGGATCTCGTCGACCGGCGTCCCGGTGATCGCGCTCAGCTCCTCGATGACCCGTGCGGCGCCCGCAGCGATCGACTCGAGGATGCAGCGAACCACATCGGCACGGGATGCAGCGGCTCCGAGGCCGGCGGCCGTCCTGATCTCTGCCTCCATGTCGCTGGGGGCAAGGAAGCGCTCGTCGGTAGCGTCGACCACACGGGTCGATCGGGTCACCTCCGCCGCCGCGGTGACGAGCTCGTCGATCGGGGGGTCTCCCCAGGCCGCACGACACTGCTCGAGCAACCAGAAGCCCATCACGTTCTTCAGGAACCGGACGCCGCCCAGGGCTCCCGCCTCGTTGGAGAAGTTTGCCGCTCTCGCAGCCACCGAGGTATCGGCTCCCGGCCGTTCCGCGCCGACCAGCACCCACGTGCCGCTGGAGATCACCGCGGTGCCCGGTCCGGGGATGCCCGGGACGGCGATGAACGCGGAGGCCGTGTCGTGGCTCCCGACCGCGTGCACCGGCACACCCCTCCAGGAGCCCACAACCTCCCCCGCGGAGACGATCGGTGGAAGGAGCTCGGGATCCAGCCCGACGGCGGCGAGCAGATCTGCCGACCAGGCACCCGTGCGCGCATCGAGGAGCGCCGTAGTGGAGGCGTTCGAACGCTCGGCTCCGTCGAACCCGGTCAACCGACGAACGAGCAGGTCGGGCAGGAGAAGCAGGCGGGCGGCCCGGCCCAGCTCCTCGGGGTCGTGGGCGCCGACCTGGAAGATGGTGTTGATCGCCATCAGCTGGACGCCGGTGGTCCCGTAGAGCCGTTCCACGCCGATCCGCTCCGCCATGGCGCGCCAGTCATTGGTCCGATCGTCCCGGTAGGAATAGGGAGGGGAGAGAAGCCTCCCCCGATGGTCCAGCAGCCCGTAGTCCACGGCCCAGCCGTCCGCCCCGATCGAGGCTACGGGACCGGCCTCCAGAGCCGCGGTGAGCCCATGCTCCACCTCCGCACAGATCCGATCCCAATCCCAGCGCAGGCTCCCGTCGTGGTGGCGGACGGGACCGTGGGGCCAACGGTGGATGACCTCCGGAGCCGGCGACGGCGCGGACACATCCACCGAGACGACTCGGATCGACGTGGCCCCCAGGTCGATGGCCAGGACCCTCGTGGGGGAATGGGTCATAGGCCGGTGGCCACGGTATGGCGCCCGCGTTCCGCGATCCGAGCCTCTCGATACGCGAGCGACCGGTAGGCGCTGAGCGGGGCCAGCGCCCCACCGTTCCGACGCCGAGCCTCGGCCACCAGTGGACGAACGTCCGTGCGGAACGCGGCCTGGAGGACCTCCTGGGCCAGCGCGGGGTCGTTGTCATCCTGAGCGGCGGCCAGGGTTCCCCGGTCGACCACGAGGGCTTGGGCGTAGGCCAACAGGATGGCTTCCGTGGACTGGATCAGGTCCTCCAGCGGGTCCTTCAAGTTGTGGCTCTGGTCGACCATGTACGCCAGATCGGGGACCCTTCCATTCCCGCTGGCGACCAGCTCGCAGAAGATCAGGAACAGCTGGTACGGCTGGATCGACCCCGTCGTGAGGTCGTCATCGCCGTACTTCGAGTCGTTGAAGTGGAACCCGCCGAGCCGCCCGACCATCGCCAGCCGGCTCACCACCTGCTCGATGTTGGCATTGGGAAGGTGGTGGCCCAGGTCCACGAGGCACGACGCCTTCGGCCCGGCGGCCTGGGCCAGCAGCAGGGACGAGCCCCAGTCCTGATTGACCGTCGAGTAGAAGGCGGGTTCGTAGGGCTTGTGCTCCGTGAACATCTTCCAGCCGTCCGGAAGGCGATCGTGGATGCGGGCGAGACCCTCCGCGACCCTCTCGAACTGACCGCGAAGGTCGGCCTGGCCAGGGTGATTCGTGCCGTCCGGCAACCACACGGTGAGCGCACGTGACCCAAGTCGGACCCCCAGCTCGATCACGTACACGTTGTGCTCGATGGCCGCCTCGCGGACGCCGGGGTCGATATTGGCGAGGCTCCCGAACTTGAATGAAACCTTCCCATCGTGCGTCGTCGAAGGGTTGTCCTGGAACGTGTTGGAGTTCATGGCGTCGAACGCCACGCCGCCCGTGGTCGCGTATTCGCGCAGGGCCTCGGGATCGGCAGGATCGTCCCACGGCACGTGAAGCGAGATCGACCGGTTCGCTCCTGTCAGGGCGTGCAACGCCCTGACATCGTCGATCTTCTCTTCGGTGGTCCGGGGCTCTCCCCCGATCGGGAACCGGCCGAACCGGGTCCCCCCCGTGCCCAGGGCCCACGACGGTGCGGCCACCGAGAACGCAGCCAGTGTCCGGATCACCCCCTCCGCCTGCACCGCGGCGCTCCGCTCGAGCCCGCCGGCCGTGTGTTCGAGGTCCCGCTGGTGGTCTGCAAGCAGAGGCTGGTTCAGTTCCGCTACTCGCTCTCGATCAATCATCGCTCCTCCTTCCCGGTCATCGCCTCAGCGGAGGAACGCCGCGGCCAGACCGCTGTCCACCGGGATGAGGAGGCCGGTCGTGTGCGAGAACTCACCGCTGACGAGGCTGAAGGCTGCGTTCGCCACGTGTTCGGGAAGCACCTCCTGCTTGAGCAGCGTGCGCCCGGCATAGAACCGGCCCAGCTCGCTCTCCTCTACCCCGTAAACCTTGGCTCGCTCCGCGCCCCAGCCGCTGGCGAAGATCCGCGACCCCTTGACCACGGCATCGGGGTTGATGCCGTTGACCCGGATCCCGTGCTCTCCCAGCTCGGCGGCGAGCAGCCGCACCTGGTGAGCCTGGCTCGCCTTGGCCGATCCGTACGCCAGATTGTCGGGGCCCGCGACGATGGCGTTCTTGCTGACGATGTACACGATATCGCCGCCTCGGCCCTGGGCGATCATGGCCCCGGCCGCGTGCTTCGAAACCAGGAACGATCCCCGAGCCATCACCTCGTGCTGACGATCCCAGTCCTTCGTCGTGGTCTCCAGAAGAGGCTTGGACAGCGAAAGCCCC
Organism: uncultured Actinomycetes bacterium; assembly: GCA_937890785.1. Lineage (GTDB taxonomy): Bacteria > Actinomycetota > UBA4738 > UBA4738 > CALAEC01 > CALAEC01. The sequence goes on along the minus strand of CALAEC010000270.1, from coordinate 9,634 downwards.
GCGTTGTTGACGACGATGTCGAGGCCACCGAACCGCGTCACCACCCGGTCGATCGCGTTCCGGACGGCCGCTTCGTTGCTCACGTCGGCGTGGATGGCCAGCGCGTCGTCACGGGCGCCAAGCTCTTCAGCAACGGCGCGGGCCGAATCAATATCGATGTCCGCCACGGCAACGACGGCACCCTCGGCGCGGAAGCGCTCCGCGATGGCCCGCCCGATCCCCGAGCCGGCGCCCGTGACGAAGGCGATCTTCCCGGCGAGGGACCCGGCTTTCGGCCGGCGCTGGAGCTTCCGTTCCTCGAGGAGCCAGTACTCGACCCGAAACTTCTCGGCCTCCGGTACGGGCTCGTACGTGGAGAGGGCCTCCGCCCCACGGATCACGTTGATGGCATTGATGTAGAACTCGCCGGCGATCCGGGCGGTCTGGCTGTCGGCGCCGAAGCTGAACATCCCCACACCCGGGACCAGGAAGATCGCCGGGTCCGCGCCGCGCATCGGAGGAGTTCGGTGGTCCGCGTACCGCTGGTAGTAGGCCCGGTACTCCGCTCGGTACTGGCCGTGCAGCTCTCGAAGGCGGGCGATCTGCTCATCGAGAGGCGCTTCGGTAGGAACGTCCAGCAGCAACGGCCGCACCTTCGTTCGGATGAAGTGGTCCGGGCACGAGGTTCCCAGCGGCACCACCCGCGGCGTGCCCTCCCGGCCGATGAAGTCCAGCACCAGAGCGTCGTCGAACCAGTGCCCGACCACGTGCCTGTCGGTGGAGGCCAACCCGCGTATCACCGGGCTCAGAACCGCGGCCCGAGCCGCGCGCTCCTCCGCCGCGAGGGGTTCGAAGCCCGGACGCAACGCCCCGAGCGGCTCCGGCTTGCCGTGGTCCCTGATGAACGCGCCGGCTCTGTGGATCAGATCCAGGGAGATTCGCTCACACTCCTCCGAGGTCTGAGCCCACGTCGTCAGCCCGTGCCCCCCCAAGATCACGCCCTTCAGATCTTGGCGGCCCTCGGCGAGCCGCTCGATCTGGAGGGCCAGCTCGAAGCCGGGTCGCCGCCACGGCACCCAGGCCACCTCCTCGCCGAAGCACCGCTTGGTGAGCTCCTCCCCGTCCGCGGACGCGGCGATGGCGATGATGTCATCGGGGTGCAGGTGGTCGACATGGGGGGCTGGAAGCAGTCCGTGCATGGACGTGTCGATGCTGGGCGGCGCTCCGCCGGCCCCGTACAGGCAGAAGGCGAGCATCTCGTGCATCTCGTCTTCCTGCGATTCGCTCCGGTAGAGCTTCTTGAGACTCCGGATTCGCTCGACGATCAGCGTGGAGAGCCCCTCGGCCGTCATGGTCCCCAGGTCCCCGCCCGACCCTTTGACCCACATCAGCTCGATGTCCTCCCCGGTGAGCTGGTCCTCCACCAGGGCCTTGGCCGACGTGTTCCCCCCACCGTAATTGGTGTTCCCAGGGTCGGAGCCGAGGCGGTTCGATCGGCGAATCAGCTCATCGACCGCGTGTTCGCCGCGTGTCTCCGTCATCCAGAACTGCTCCCCGTCGAGGCCATCGTGGTGTCAGGGAATGTTACATGTAACAGAAATCGCGCGTCCCCATAAAACGGCTCCATCCGCTTGGGTGCGACGGGCCCAGGGGCCACGCCCCCGGGCCCGCCGCCCTCCTCGGGTCAACCCTCCTCGACGTTCTCCTCCGTATACACCGTGAAGGGCCCCATCACGATCCGAAGCCCGTTGTCGCGAGTGGGATCCGGTTCGATGGTGTACTCGCCCAATCGACCCGCCTCGAACTGCGCGCCCTCGACCGCCTGAACCTGGCCGGTGGCGATGCCGTAGGTCGCGTAGTAGGTGAGGTAGCCGAGGTCGGTGAAGCTCCAGAGCGCGAACTCCGGCGCGCACCCGTTCAGCGTGAACTCCACCATGTCACTGGGCAATCCCAGCCCGGACACCAGGACCTGGCCGCACAGATCCTCATCCTGCATGGCCTCGGCCGCGGCGGCGATGCCCACCGTGGTCGGCGCCATGATCAGCTGCAGGTCGGGGTACTGATCGACCAGGGCCAGCGCCTGGTCGTACGAGTCTTCGGGGTCGTCGTTCCCATACACCGTGTCGACGAGCTCGAGGTTCTCGTACTTCGGGTCCTCGAGGGCCGCTTCCATGTCCTCGATCCAGGCGTTCTGGTTGGCTGCATCCGGGGTCGCGGACAGGATGGCGAACTCTCCGCCTTCCTCGCCGAGCAGGTCGAGAGCCATGTCGGCCATGACCTCGCCGGTCTCGTCGAAGTCAACCTGGGCGACGAACAGACTCTCCCCCGCGTCGGCCCCGGAAGGGATCGGGGAGTCCCAGCTCACGACGGTGATCCCGGCGTCCTGGGCCTGCTGGGCCGCCGGCTCGATCTGCTCCGCGGCGTTGTTGGAGATCATGACCGCGTCCACGCCCTGGGTGACTGCGTTCGTCATGATCTGGATCTGGCCCTCGATGTCTTCGGCGGACGGCGGACCCTCGAAGCTTGCAGGCTCTGCCCCCAGCTCCTCGGCAGCCTCCACTGCCCCATCGTTGGCCTGATCGAACACCGGATTGTCGGTGGCCTTCGGGATGAACACTCCCGACATGTCCTCCCCGCCTTCGATGGTGACCAGCTCGCCGGGCCCGGGGGCCTCGGCTTGGCCTCCGCCCCCACCAGCCTGCTGCTCCTCGGCGCACGCGGCCATCACCAGCGCCAGGCCGGCCACAACGGCCAGCAGCGTTCGGTGTTTCTTCATTCCTCCTCCTCTCACTCCACGGTGGCTTGCTGAGACTCATGCTCCCGTCCCCTGAGATCACCTCCTTGGTCCGTGGTCCTCCCGCCCGAAGGTGGGGCGGGTCCCGGTCCCCGGTGCCGCCGTCGGGCGAAGCGGGAAACGAGGTTCGGAACAAGCACCGACAAGATCAGGAGCACTCCGATGACGCCGGTCTGGGTGGTGATCGCGAAGCGAGCGAGACCCAAGCCGTTCCGGATGTTGAGGACGATCAGGATGGAGAGCCCGACGCCGACCATGGTGCCCGAGCCTCCGAAGATGCTCACCCCTCCCAGAAGGACCATGGTGATGATGTCGAGCTCGAACCCCTGACCCAGGTCACCTCGAACGGATCCCAGCCGGGCGGCGAACAGGACCCCGGCGAGCCCGGCCACGAATCCCGAGGACGTCATCACGATCAACTTGGTCCTGGCGACGTTGATCCCCGAGAAACGCGCGACCTCGGAGTTGTCGCCGATCACGTACAGGGAGCGACCGAATGGCGTCCGGTGGAGGATGATGCCGGCCACCACGATCCCCACCAGGAAGAGGAGGAGACCGAACGAGAGACGACCGACGAGCGGGTCCTGCCCCAGGCGGTCGAACCACTCCGGGAAGTCCCCGATCGATTGATCCTCGACCAGGATCCGGGCCGCGCCCCGGAAGCCGATCAGGCCCGCGAGGGTCACGGTGAGCGAGGGAAGCCCCATCCTGGCCACGAAGAATCCCTGGAACAGTCCGGCGATCGCTCCGGTCAGGAGGGCAGCTCCCACCGCCAGGCCGAAGGGCGCGCCGGCAGCGTGCAGGGCCGCGAGCACGCTTGCGGAGAACGCCATCACGGAGGCGACCGAGAGGTCGATCTCCCCGTTGACGATGACGAACGCCATGATCACGGCAACGATCACCTTCTCGATCGACAGCTGGAAGGTGTTGATGACGTTCTGGACGCCCAGGTAGAACGGCGACAGCGAGACGTTGAGGATCAAGACCCCGATGAGAATCCCCGCGAGCAGCAGCTCCCAGCCCCACCGGCGGGCCCACTCAGGCATCCGTCACCGCTCCTCGCTCGGACGTCGCCCCCAATGACAACGACCGTCTCGACTCCGCCCACCGCCGGCGAAGGCGCTTCCCCACCAGGAAGTCCGCGGCAACGCCCGCCAGGATCAGGGCCCCGAGGATGGCGTCGCGCCAGAACTCGCTCACCTGGGGCGTCCGCAGCAGGCTCTGATCGAGGAGCGCGATCAGAACCGCGCCGAGCATGGCGCCGAAGACGGTCCCCGATCCGCCGAGGACACTGACGCCGCCAACAACTGCGGCGGCGACCGATGCGAGCTCCAGCCCCGACCCGGCGAAGACCGTGATGGTCCCGAACCGCTCCAGGAACATGAACCCCGCCAACCCGGCCAGTGCTCCGGAGACGACGAACGCGACCAGAGTCAGGGGCTGGGCGGGAAGACCGGCCTGTCTTGCGGCATCCGGATTGGAGCCCACGGCATACAGCCACCGACCCCACCGAAGCCTGCCCAGAGCGATCTGCAGGACCACCACCACCAGTACTGCCACGGCGAAGGTGAGGCGTATGTCGAACTCTCCGAAGCTCAGGACGCTCGCGCGGGGGAGTTCGTCCAGCCACTGAGGGAGCGTGTCCGCCGTGATGTTCTGAGAGTTCGCGTGCTCGATCAGCCAAGTGCGGTAGATCGCCAGCGTACCGAGCGTGACGATGATCGCCGGCACCCTCCCGTACGCCACCAGCGCCCCGTTCACCAGCCCCAGAGCGCCGCCGATCAACACGGCAACGCCGATCGCGAGGAAGAGCCCGGCGTCCGGGTGATCACCGAGGTACTCACCGGTCAGATAGGCGGTCACCCCGACGATCGAGCCGACGGAGAGATCGATGTTCCGGGTGATGATGACCACCGTTTGTCCCGCGGCCAGGACGGCGGTGATCGCCACGCTGGTCGTCACTCGATTGAAGAATCTGCCGCTCAGGGCGTTCTCGAAGACCAGGCTGAATGCGAGGACGGCCACCACGATGATGGCCAGGAGCGAGAGCTCTCGCATCCGTTCCGGCTGGAGCCCGAGCCGCCTTCGCCTCGATCCCCCGACGCGCTCCGAGGAGCCGGGTCCGATCCGGCTCACGCGGCCCCCATCGCGGCCGTGATGATGCCCTCCTGGGTGGCCTCCGAGCGGACGAACACGCCGACCTGCCGGCCCTCCCGCATGACCAGGACCCGGTCGCTCATGGCCAGGACCTCCGGCAGGTCCGACGAGATGAGGATGATCGCCATTCCGGATCGGGCGAGCTCGTCGATGATCTTGTGGACCTCGGCCTTGGCACCGACATCGATCCCGTGAGTGGGTTCGTCGAGGATCAGGACCGCCGGTTGCGTGTTGAGCCATTTCGCGAGCATCGTCTTCTGCTGGTTCCCGCCGGACAGTCGCTCGACCGGTGTGCGGAGCGACGGCGTGCGGATGTTCAGCCTCCGGCGGAATCGGTCTGCCACCGCTCGCTCTGCGGCGGAGTCCAGCAGCCGGAGACGCGATACGTACCGGCGCAAGGTGGGCAGGGTGATGTTCGAGGTGAACGATTGCGGGAGGGACAGTCCCCGCTGGAGGCGGTCTTCGGAGAGGTAAGCGATCCCCCGGCGCATCGCATGGCCTGGAGACCGGGGGATGAGCGGCCGGCCGCCGAGGTCGACGCTGCCCTGGTCGGCGGGAGCGATCCCAAAGAGGGCGAGAGCCACATCCGTTCGTCCCGCGCCCACCAGGCCCGCGAGCCCGAGCACCTCCCCCCGGCGAACCTCGAAGGTCACGCCGGAGAAGATCCCCTCCCTCCCCAGCTCTTCGACGCGAAGCACCGGGTCTCCGGCCTGGTGCTCGCTTCGCGAGAAGAAATCGGCCATTTCCCGGCCGACCATGTCCTGGATCGCTCCCTGAGGGGTCACCTCGTCCCTGGGGTTGGAGGAGATCAGTCGACCATCACGGAGCACCGTCACCCGGTCGGCGATCTCGAAGACCTCTTCCAGGCGATGGCTGATGAACAGGACGGCCACGCCGGTCTCCGTGAGGTGCCGGACCTGATCGAACAACCGGGAGACCTCGTGCGCCGAGAGTGCGGCGGTGGGCTCGTCCATGATCAGGAGCTTCACATCGAGGGAGATCGCCTTGGCGATCTCCACCGCTTGCTGCGCCGCCACGCTCAAGCCGCTGGCCAGCGCTCGCACATCGAGGTGGACGCCGAGCGTGGCCAGGATGCTCTCTGCCTCTCGGTACATCCGGCGCCACCGGACCACGGTTCCCCGTTCGCGATGGCCGACGAAGATGTTCTCGGCTACGTTGAGATCGGGGAAGATCGTTGGTTCCTGGTAGATCGCGGCGATCCCGTGCCGCTGCGCGTCGGCGGGGCTCCGGATGTTGGCCGGCTCGCCCCGGACGAGGATCGTTCCCTGGTCGGGAGCATGGATCCCCGTCATGATCTTGATGAGCGTCGACTTGCCCGCTCCGTTCTCGCCGAGCAACGCGTGGATCTCGCCCTGATGGAGCGTGAGCGACACATCCTCGAGGGCCTGCGTCGCGTCGAACCGTTTGGAGAGACCCGAGGCCCGGAGGTATGGGCCGGGCTCGGTCACGCAGCGGCTCCTGGTCCCATTCGCTCCCCCGAACGTGCCCAAAGCCCAGACACCCACCTGGGCGTTCGCTCATGTAATATCTCACAACTGATGACACGGACTCAAGTCGGGATCCCTCGGCGAACGGCCCTGTTCCCGACCTGTGTCGTGGACGCGGTGGGCCCTGAAGTGGGTTTGGCCACCGCGAGGGTCCTGGGGCGACTGGGCACCGAGGTGCACGTGCCCGCGGAGGCGACTTGCTGCGGCCAACCCGCCTGGAATGCCGGTCACGCTGAGGCGGCGGCACAGGTGGCCCGCACCACGTTGCGGGCGCTGGCGTCCTCGGATGCGGAAGCCATCGTGGTACCGGCCGGCAGCTGTGCGACCATGATCCGGGTGTTCTGGCGGGAGCTGTTCGAGCTCGCCGGAACCGACGAAGACCGACGGCAGGCCGAGCAGGTTGCCGCTCGCACCTATGAGTTCTCTGAGTTCCTCGATGCGAGTGGAGCCCCGGAGAACGCGGGGGCGGATCGAACCCCGACCGTCTACCACCGCTCGTGCCACATGCTCCGTGAGCTCGGGATCGACCGGCAGCCCGAGCGTTTGCTGGACTCCACCGGGACCGACCGCCGGCCCACGGCAGCGGAGGGCCGGTGCTGCGGATTCGGAGGGCTCTTCTCGGTCAAGCTCCCGGAGGTTTCGGTGGCCATGGCCGACGAGGTGCTGGACGCGGCAAAGGGTGCGGGAGCCGAGCGAGTGGTCGGGTGCGACACCTCATGCCTGCTTCAGCTCGAATCCCGGGCTCAGCGGCGCGGCGACGAACTGGAGTTCCGACACCTGGCCGAGGTTCTCGATCAGGCCGCGACCGAGACGGAATCATGAGTTCCGAGTTCCTCACCCTGTCGACATCCCTGAGAGAACGGACGGCCGCGCAGGTCTCTGACTCCAGGCTCCGCTCCAACCTCGCTCGAGCCACGGACGCTTTCGCCGACCGTAAGGCCGCCGCGTACGCACAGTTCGCGGACCCGGAGGAAGTCCGCGCCAAGGCACGAGCCGCCAAGGGTGAAGTGCTCCGTCGCCTCGACCAGATCCTCGAACGTCTTGCCGACCGCCTGGAAGCGGTGGGAGCCCAGGTGCATTGGGCACGAACGGACGAGGAGGCTCGCGACCACGTTCGCCGGATCGTGCAGACCCATTCCGCACACAGGATCGTGAAGTCCAAATCCATGCTGAGCGAGGAGATCGCCCTCAACGAAGCACTCGAGGAGATCGGGTCCGAGGTGACCGAGACCGACCTCGGAGAATGGATCATCCAGCTCGCCCGTGAGGCCCCGTCGCACATCATCGTTCCAGCGATCCACAAGGACCGGACCCAGGTCCGCGACACCCTCCAACGAGTGGCTGAGGGCGACCTCAGCGACGTTCCCGGTGAGCTGGCCGCCTTCGCCCGTCGAGAGCTGCGCCAGCGCTTCCTTCAAGCAGACCTGGGGATCTCTGGAGTTAACTTCGCCGTCGCCGAGTCGGGGACGCTGGTCCTGGTCACCAACGAGGGCAACGGCCGCCTGGCTACCTCGGTCCCCCCCGTCCACGTGGCGCTGCTCGGCATGGAGCGGGTGGTGGAGACGTGGGAACAGCTCGACCTCCTCCTGGCCCTGCTCCCCCGGGCCGCCACCGGCCAGCCCATCACCACGTACGTTTCCGCCATCACCGGCGCCCGCCGGCCGAAGGAGCTCGACGGGCCTCGGGAGTTGCACGTCGTGGTGGTCGACAACGGCCGTTCGAGCATCCTGGGGACCGAATTCACCGAGATGCTTGCGTGCATCCGGTGCGGGGCGTGCCTCAACGTCTGTCCCGTATACCGGCAGACAGGAGGGCATGGGTACGGGTGGGTGTATCCGGGACCGATGGGAGCCGTCCTAACGCCGCTCCTGGTGGAGTCGAAGGGCGCCGCCGAGGTTCCCAACGCCTCCTCCCTGTGCGGCGCTTGCTGGCAGGCATGCCCGGTGGGGATCCCCCTCCAGGACATGCTTCTGGCGCTTCGGCGTCGCGCCTCAGAGGAGGCGCGACTCGGCGAGCGTGCGGCGTGGGGCGCCTGGGCGGCCGCCTGGTCGCGGCCGTGGGCCTACCGAGCGTCGCTTCGTCTGGCCTCGATGGCTGCCCGCATGTTCAACCCGTCGAAGGTGCCCGGTCCGCCTCAGCGTTGGGCGCTCGGACGTGAGGTGCCGACACCCGCACGGCACAGCTTCCGGGACCAGTGGCGGAAGGGCTCACGATGACCACTCGCGCGGAGTTCCTCGCCGCCGTCCGGGATCGTCTTCGGGAACCCATCCCTGAGAATCACCTGCGGCCGTTGACCGAGGCCGGCCTCGGTGAGCCGATCCGATACGCCGTCGAACTTTCGGACCCCGAGGCCCGGTTCCTCGAAGCTGCGACTGGAGTTGGGGCAGAGGTGGTGGGCCGGCCTGAAGACGACCTCCGGGCAATCCTGGAGCGAGTTCGCGACGACGTGAGACCGGCTCGCGCCGTGGTGACCGACGACCCCGAATGCAAGGGCGTTGCGCCGATCCTCGCGTCCCTTGGCGTGGAGGTCCTCGCCGCGGGCGGTCCGTCGGACGTGGCCACCGCGGATCTCGGAGTCACCGGAGCCCTCGGTGGGGTCGCGCTGACCGGATCGCTGGTGATGGATTCCGGGCGGGCACGCACCCGGTTGGCATCGCTGCTGCCCGAGGTCCATCTGGCGCTCCTGGCCCGCGATCGGATCGCAGCCACGCCGGGAGACTTCCTTCGCGAGCTCAGCCGGTGGTTCCCCGACGGGCTTCCGTCCAACATCGTGTTCATCACTGGGCCGAGCCGGTCAGCCGACATCGAGCTGGAGATCACGGTCGGCGTCCACGGCCCGCGGAAGGTGCTCGTCGCCCTGCGTTGACTTAACGGGCCGTGGATCATTCAAGGTGACCCGGCCCATGCTCCCTACGTCCGTTTTCAGGTGCGCCGTCTCCCACTTGGCGGACGCCATCAACCACCGCCTACATCACGCTCCGGGCTTCATCGCTACCACGCGCTCGACGATCCCCCACTTCAGGCGCTCCAGCTCCAGGATGTCGAAGCCGAGCCGGCGCACGTACGGCAGCGGATCGCGGAGGAGATGATCCGCCCGAAAACGAAGAGGGGCGCCGATCCCTCGACACCCCCCTTGACCTGCAGTTTCTTTTGTTGCGCGGGCTGGATTTGAACCAGCGACCTCTGGGTTATGAGA
>CALAEC010000269.1 GCA_937890785.1 uncultured Actinomycetes bacterium | reverse complement strand
CCTCGTGGACGAACACGACGTCGACGTCGCTGGCGTAGTTCAGCTCGGTCCCGCCAAGCTTTCCCAGGCCGATCACGGCCAGCCCGCCGCCGGCTTCCTCGACCGCGAGCTCGAGGCAGGCCTCGGCCACGGCCGTGACCTCTTCGACCACGTCCTCGAGCGGCGCGCCGAGCAGGTCGCGGGCGGCCACCCGGAGCAACGACCGCCGCCGGAACCGGCGAAGCCCCGCCTCAGGCCCGAGCGACATCACCACCTCGTGGGCTTCGGCCACGAGCGCTGCTCGCGATCGAGAGGTGAGGTCGCGGAACAGTTCCGCCTCCTCGGGGTGGGCGACCAGGAAATCCGCCGCCGCCGTTGACAGCCCCAGGAGCCGGGCCGCCGGTTCGATCACCGCCGGGTCGTCGAGGATGGCCCGGGCCTCCGCTCGCTCCCCCACCCGCGCCAGGGCCACCCTGGCCTGCTCCGGATCTGGGGCGGCCGCCAGCGCCCGGCCCAGCACCGCCGGTGTGCTCACAGCAGCGGGAAGTCCCGCTCGACCTCCCACGGGGTGACGTACGTGCGGTACGCCTCCCACTCCTCGCGCTTGTTTCGGATGAACCACTCGAAGACGTGCTCACCGAGCGTCTCAGCCACGAGCTCCGAGCCGTCCATGGCCCGGATCGCCTCCTCCAGGCTGTCCGGGAGGGCCGCGATGCCCGCGGCTCGCCGCTCCGCCTCGGACATCGCGCCCAGGTCGCCGGTGACCTCGGCGGGCGGATCCAGGCCACTCCGGACGCCGTCGAGGCCGGCTGCCACGATCACCGCCAGCGCGAGGTAGGGGTTGCACGCGGGGTCCGGCGCCCGGTACTCGATCCGGGCAGCCATCTCGTCGTCCGGCCGGTCGGCCGGGACTCGGACCAGCGCCGATCGGTTCCGGCGAGCCCAGCACACGTGGACGGGCGCTTCGAACCCCGGGACCAGGCGCTTGTAGGAGTTCACCCACTGGTTCGTCACCCCGGTGATCGCCCGGGCGTGCTCCAGCAGGCCGGCCACGAACGACCTGGCCACCTTCGACATCCCGGCTTCGGCGGTGGGATCGAACAGCGCGTTGCGGTCGCCCTCGAACAACGCCACGTACGTGTGCATGCCCGAGCCCTGGATCCCGGCCGTCGGCTTCGGCATGAACGACGCGTGGAGCCCGAGCTCTCGGGCCACCTCCTTGATCACCAGCCGGACGCTCATGACGGCGTCGGCGACCTCGAGAGCGTCGCCGGGGACCAGGTCCACCTCGTGCTGGCTGGGGGCGTCCTCGTGATGGACGGACTGGATCGCCACGCCGAGCCGCTCCAGCGACGTCACCGTGCGGGCGCGGAGCTGATCGGCGACCTCGGTGGTGGTGAGGTCGAAGTAGCCGCCACGATCGAGCGGAATCAGCCGCTCCTCGGAGCCCGACACGAAGTACTCGATCTCGGGTGCCGCGGTGACCCGGTAGCCGAGCGACTCGGCATCCCGCAGCACGCGGCGGAGCACGTGGCGAGGGTCGCCCTCGAACGGCGCGCCGTCGGGGTGGGTGATGTCGCAGAGCATCCGGGCCACCGGCTCGTCCGCCGGCCAGGGCAGGACCCGGAACGTCGCTGGATCGGGCCTGGCCAGCATGTCGGACTCCTGGATCCGGGCGAAGCCCTCGATGGCCGAGCCGTCGAACCCGACGCCTTCGCGGAACGCCTTCTCCAGCTCCTCCACGGGGATGGCGAAGGACTTCAGGAAGCCGAGCACGTCCGTGAACCACAGGCGCACGAACCGCACGCCGAGGTCTTCTGCCTCGGCCAGCGCGCGTTCGGCAGCCGGGTCCACGTGGGAATCGTACCGCCGGTCGGTGACGGGCTCGGCAGATTTAACGGCCGCGTAACCGTGCGAACCGGGCGCTCGGCTACGCTGGCTCGGCCATGGCGCTCTCCAATGAGGCCGAGTTCGTCCTGCGCACGGTGGAGGAGCGGGGGATCCGCTTCATCCGGCTATGGTTCACCGACGTCCTGGGGTTCCTGAAGTCGTTCGCGATCACGCCGCAGGAGCTGGAGACCGCGTTCGTCGAGGGGATGGGGTTCGACGGATCCTCGATCGAGGGCTTCGCCCGGATCCAGGAGTCCGACATGGTGGCGCGCCCGGACCCGTCCACGTTCCAGATCATCCCGTGGCGGTCCGAGGAGCACGTGGCCCGGATGTTCTGCGACATCCACAACCCCGACGGCTCGCGGTTCGACGGCGACCCCCGGCACGTGCTCCGCCGCCAGCTCGACCGGGCCGCCGAGCGCGGCTTCACGTTCTACGTGGGGCCCGAGCTCGAGTACTTCTACTTCCGCGACGCCGCCGGGACCGAGTTCCTCGATCGCGGCGGGTACTTCGATCTCACGCCGCTCGACGTGGCCACCGGCTACCGACGACGGACGGTGGCGTACCTCGAGGCCATGGGGATCCCCGTCGAGTACGTCCACCACGAGGTGGCGCCGAGCCAGCACGAGATCGACCTGCGGTACACCGACGCGCTGACGATGGCCGACAACGTGATGACGTACCGGCTCACGGTGAAGGAGGTCGCCCAGGAGGAAGGGATCTACGCCACGTTCATGCCGAAGCCGGTGCTCGGCGTGAACGGGAACGGGATGCACACCCACCAGTCGCTGTTCGAAGGCGACCGCAACGCGTTCTTCGACGCCACCGACGAGTACCACCTGTCGAAGGTCGCCCGTGGGTACATCGCCGGGACCCTGAAGCATGCCCGGGAGATCACGCTGGTGCTGAACCAGTGGGTGAACTCGTACAAGCGGCTGGTCCCCGGGTACGAGGCGCCGGTGTACGTGTGCTGGGCCCGGCGGAACCGCTCCGCCCTGGTACGGGTGCCGATGTACAAGCCCGGCAAGGAGACCGCGGCCCGGATCGAGCTTCGCTCCCCCGACCCGGCCTGCAACCCCTACCTGGCGTTCGCCGTCATGCTCGCGGCCGGGCTGAAGGGCATCGAAGAGGAGTACGAGCTCCCGCCGGAGGCCTCCAACAACATCTACGAGATGACCGGCGGGGAGCGTCGCGAGGCCGGCATCGAGTCGCTTCCGGAAGACCTGTCGGAGGCCATCCGGGCGGCCGAGGGCTCGGAGCTGCTGCACGAAGCCCTCGGGACCCACGTCCTCGAGTACCTGGTGCGGAACAAGCGCGAGGAGTGGGACGGATACAAGGCCTACGTCAGCCCGTACGAGCTGGAGCGCTACCTCCCCCTGCTGTAACCCTCGTAAGGCCTGCCTGAGACTCTCATCCCACGGCGGGAAGGCGCCGATACCGCTGGGTGGAATGGCCGAACGAACCCAGTGGCGATGGATCCGGTGGTCGAACCTGCCCCTTCGTGTCAAGGGGTTCGTTGTGCTCGCCATCCCCGTCCTGGGGCTGGTGGGGTCCCAGAGTGCGTTCCTGATCGCCCAGCGTGCGTACACACGGGCCGACCAAGCGGTTCGCGAGGCAACCGAGACTCGAGGCGCGATCCGCTCGATCCTCATCTCCGCCCTCGATGCGGAAACCAGCGTCCGGGGCTTCCTCCTCACCGGTGACCGGACGCTGCTGTACGGGCTGCGCCAGGCGCAGGTCGCCGTTCCGCAGCACGTTGCTCGGCTGGAGCGGCTGGCAAGCGAGCGGGCCGAACGGGCGGCCGTCGAGCGGATCGCCCGTCTCGCCGAGGTGCGGTTGTCGGTGGCAGATCAGCTTCGGAAGACCGTTCCAGGGGACGATCGTCAGGCCCTCCTCCAGCAGGGGCGAACGGCGATGAGCTACCTCCGGACCGAGCTCAACACGCTGCAGGGGCGGGTGGAGAGCGAACTGAGCATTCACACGGTTCGAGCGGATCGCTACCGCTCGATGGCGTCGGCCACGGGGGCGATCGGCCTGGCGGTGGGCCTCCTCGGGGGCGTCTGGGCGGCCACCATCTTCACCACCGGCGTCGTCAGGCGGGTCCGCAGGCTCGAGGAGAATGCGGGCCGCCTGGCTCGAGGGGAGCCGTTACGGTCCCTCCCGTCCGGAGAGGACGAGATCGGTCGGCTCGGCCAGGCAATGGAAGCATCGGCCAGGCGCCTGGGTGAGGCGAAGGGGCTGCTCCAGGGCGTGATCGACGGGACGCCCGACGTGGTCTTCGTGAAGGACCTCGACGGACGCTACCTCGTGATGAACCGCGCCGGCGAGGAGTACCTCGATCGGATCCAGGAGGAGATCGTGGGGCGGACCGACGCCGAGCTGTACGACCCCGAGCTCGCGGCCACGATCCGGGCATCCGACGTGACCGTGATCCGGACCGGCGACATCTCCGTCTACGAGTCGACCGACACGTCGGGCCAGACCCCTCGGATCTTCCTGACCACGAAGGGCCCGTTCCGGGACGGCTCCGGCCGCATCATCGGCGTCTTCGGGATCTCTCGAGAGATCACCGACCGTGTCCTCGCGGAGCGGGAGCGCGACCGCTTTTTCACGATGACCTTCGATCTCCTCTGCATCGCCGATCTCGAGGGCCGGTTCGTTCGGCTGAACCCGGCGTGGGAGGAGGCCCTCGGGTATCCCGTCGAGGAGCTCATCGGCCGCCCAGGCCTCGACTTCGTGCACCCCGAGGATCGGGAGCGAACCGCGGCCGAGACGACATGGCTCGCCGAGGGGAACGAGACCCTGGCCTTCGAGAACCGCTACCAGCACCGCAACGGGACATCCCGCTGGTTCCTGTGGTCGTCCCGCGCCGACCTCGAGACCGGACGGATCTATGCGGCAGCCCGGGACGTCACCGAGCGAAAGCTGATCGAAGCGCAGATGGAGGAGGTCAACGCGGCGCTCGCCGACAGCGAGGAGCGGTTCCGCCTCCAGGCCATCGTGGACGACCTCACCGGCCTCCACAACCGCCGTGGGTTCGCCGCGATCGGCCAGCATCACATGGAGCTCTCGCGCCGGACCGGGCAGCCCCTGGCCGTGCTGTTCGCCGACGTCGACGGGATGAAGTCGATCAACGACACCTTCGGCCACACCGAGGGCGACCATGCGCTCCGCGATGCCGCGGACATCCTGCGGTCGACCCTGAGGGCTTCCGATGTTGTGGCCCGGCTCAGCGGGGACGAGTTCTGCGCCCTCCTCCCAGACTGTCCGGCCGATCAGGCCGCCGCGGTGTGCACTCGGATCGAGGAAGCGCTCCGGAACCACCGCGGATCCAGGCCGTTCGAGCTGTCGCTCAGCCTGGGAGTCACCGTCCACGAACCGGGAAGCCCGGCGTCGTTCGACGACCTGATCCAGCGGGCCGACGCGGCGATGTACGAGCAGAAGGCCAGCCGGCCGCGCGGCGGCTGACCCTCGCCCTCCGTCAGTGTCGAGCCGGCCAGGTGATCGCCTGGACCGCCCCTGCGCCGAGGCGGCGGAGCACCCCGCGCCGCTGGGCCGACGCGGCTCCCCGCGTCCGGCGCGCCAGGCGCTCGTGGTTCGCCTCGCGGACCAGATCGTCGATCCGCCCCTGCGCCATCGCCCTGTCGTACATCACCCCTCCCTTCGCCGGCCTCACCGTATGCCGGCGATCCGCCCCCGTCGGTGACGGCCGGTACCCGGACGCGGTGATGCCCGACATGCTCGGGTGGTGACGGACGTCACCCCCATGCCGCCGCTCTCGGTGACCGCGACGTTCGCGGGTGTTGCTCCCCCCGATGACTTGGTCGAGGATGGCCGCATGGGCAGGGGGGTCAGGGCCGGGATCGTCATCATCGCGGGCGCGCTCGTCTCCCTCGGGCCAGCTCCCGCCTGGGCCCAAACGGCGACCGGCTCAGTTGAGGGTCAGCTCGCCAAGGGTGGGCGGGCCACGTTCCACGTCACGGGAACCCACCCGGACGGCTGGCAGGCGCTTCGTAGCGCCGCGGTCCTGCTGGAGCTGCGTGGCGTCGTCCTGGAGGAGATCGTGTACGACGTGGACGGCACGTCGATCGAGGTCAGTGGCAAGCGAGCGGTGGCCGGAACCGGCAATGCGGCTTCGGGACGCTTCTTTCGGGTGGGGGCGTTCGACGTCGAGGCCAGCACCGGGGCCAACCGACTCCGCCTGACGGTCCCCAGCACAGTGCTGGAACCTCCGCCCCCCGGGGCGCGATTCCGGTTCGTGGTGGAGACCGATGACGGCGATGAAGCCAGCACCTCCGTGCCGGCGGCGGTGGAGAACGACGAGGGTGGTCTCTCGGTGGTGGCCGTGGTCGGAGCGGTCGTCGCCGCGCTCGTGGCAGGTGGGTTCGTGGGCTCGAGGGTCTCCACTGGCCGCCGAGGCGCGAGGTCCGTATACGCGACGGTCGCCCGGCGCCTCGACGAGTCGGAGCGCCCGCCGCCGGCCCGAGACCGGGGATGAGGCTGGCCCGCGTCGACGTCTGGGGCCGGGTTCGGGAAGCGAAGCCTGAACCCGGCGAGGCGCCAGGGAAGCCCGGCGGGGTCTGGCGCCGCCTCGCAGCGGAGTTCGATCCGACCAGCTTCCGCCCCCGGCTGGCCTCGGATGTCGAGATCAAGGAGTTCCATCTCCGGTGGGGCAACGACTACGCGATGATCGCCAACCCCCGAGACCTGGTGCACTACCGGCTGGAGACCGGGGAGCTGGAGACGGTTCGGTTGATGGACGGGAGCCGGACGATCAAGGACATCGTGGTCGAGCGATTCCAAGCGTCGGGCGAGCTCGAGCTCGAAGGCGTCGCCGATCTGGTTCGTCAGCTCCAGGAGGGAGGATTCCTCGATCCACCGTTCGTCGACACGTACGGTGCCGTCCGCAGGGCGATGGACCCCTCGAAGACCAGGGCGAAAGCGCGCGAGTTCATGCGGACGCTTTCCGTCGAGTGGAGCGAGGCCGACCGCGCGGTGCGCTGGCTGTACCAGCACGGGTTGCGCTTCCTCTTCAACCGCTGGGTGGCCATCATCGGCCTGGCGATCGGGATCGTGGGGTTCCTGGCCTTCCTCCAGCTCGTGCGGTCCGGTGACTTCAGTCTGTCGGGACGGTCGCTCGCGATCGAGTTCTTGATCCTCGGGACGCTCAACTACTTCATCACGTTCACCCACGAGCTCGGACATGCCCTCGGGGTGATCCACTACGGCCGCCGGATCAAGGGAGCCGGCTTCATGATCTATTACGGGGCTCCCGCGTGGTTCATCGAGGCATCCGACACGTTGATGCTGGACCCGGGGAAACGGATCGTGCAGTGCTTCGCCGGTCCCGTCGCGGAAATCATGGTGGCCGGCGTGGCTTCACTGGTGGCCTGGATGTACCCCGATGCGCTGCTCTCCCCCACCCTGTACAAGTTCGCGGTCCTGAACTACTTCATCATCTTCATGAACCTGATCCCGCTGCTGGAGCTGGACGGGTACTACATCCTGTCCGATGCGATCCACGTCCCCGACCTGCGGCCCCGTTCGCTCTCCTTCATCCGCTACGACCTGTGGCACAAGCTTCGGGTGGGCGACCGATTCTCGAAGCAGGAAGCGGGCCTGGCGCTGTACGGCATCCTCGGGATCGCCTTCGCGGCGTTCTCGCTGTACGCCAGCTTCTTCTTCTGGCAGCACCTGTTCGGAAACCTGATCGCTCAGATGTGGAACGGCGGACCCCTGACTCGCCTGCTCCTGATCGTGCTGGCGCTGTTGATCGCCGGGCCCTTGGTCCGTGGCGTGGTCACCCTGGGCCGCACCGGGTACCGGCGCGTCCGGGCGCTCTGGCGGGGCGTCCGCTTCCGGCTGGAGCAGGGCTGGCGAGTGGAGGCCGCGGAGCTCATCGACGAGCTCCCCCTGTTCGACGACGTGCCGGTCGAGGCGCTGAACGACCTGGCGGGGCGGGTCCGGCTGCGACCAGTGGCTCGAGGCCAGGCCGTGGTCCGCCAGGGCGAGCGGTCCGAGGCGTTCTATGTCGTTCGCAATGGCACGCTGCAGGCCGTGGAGGAGGACCCGCAGTCCGGGGACGAACGCGTCCTCCGCGTGCTCGGACGGGGAGAGTCGTTCGGCGAGCTCGGCCTGCTGGAGGCCCAGCCTCGGGCGGCCACGGTCCGCGCCCTGGAGGAGTCGGAGGTGTTCGAGATCGACAAGGGCACCTTCGACCAGCTGCTGGCCGACATGGCCGAGGTCCCCGATTTCGCCCCGACCATTCAGCAGGTCACCGAACTGCGATCCCTGCCGCCGTTCCAGCATCTGGAGCCCGTGCAGCTGTCCGAGCTCCTGGAGCATGGCGAGTGGGTGAACTTCGAGCCCGGCAGGGAGGTCATCCGTCAGGGGGATCCGGGCGACGCCTTCTACGCGATCCGTTCCGGCCAGGTCGAAGTCATCCGTGACGGCGACCGCATACGGACGCTCGGGCCCGGAGCCTACTTCGGCGAGGTGGCCCTGCTCCAGGACGTCCCCCGGACCGCGACCGTCCGGACGATGACCCCCGTGCGCGCCTACCGTCTCGATCGCGAGGGGTTCGACCGGCTGATCGGAGAGTCCTTCCGAAGCGGCACGCTGAACCCTCAGGCCGCCGTCGGTCGGGCAGGACTCCACTAGGCTTCGAGCGATGGACTGCTGGCACTGCCGACGCACCGCCGTGGCGACCTGCCGGTTCTGTGGCCGGGCCATCTGCGAGGATCACGTCCAGGTCCACCCTTACATCCTCGAGCTGTTCCGGAGCCAGGACACCACGAAGGCGCTCGTCGTCGAGGACGCCGTGTTCTGCGGCGCCTGCACGCCCCGCCCCGCGCCGATCGATCTTCCCGAGCTCGACTGATCCCTCTCAGACCACGGTGACCTCAGGGGCCTCAGTCCCAGGTTCCTCCACGGCCACCTCGCATGTGGGGCAGAACCACCGAACCTCCAGCGCGGTCCCACACACCGAGTGGGCGGGCGAGGTGTGCTCCTCGCCGCCCCACGCCGCGAGCAGCTTGAGGACGTCGGCCAGGCCCCGCCCATCCTCGGTCAGCTCGTAGGTCATCCGTGGCGGACGGTGCGAGTAGGCGCTCGAGGTCACGACACCGGCCCGCTCCAGCCGTCGAAGTCTGTCGGCCAGGACGTTGGGCGCGATGCCCGGGGTCCCCTCCAGGAGATCCCGCCACCGGAGCGGACCCGCCAGCAGCGTCTCGACCAGGAGCAAGCTCCACCGATCGCCGATCCGGCTCACCGCTTCCCTGAGTGCGGTCGTCACTTGTCTGTGGGGGGGTTTCATAGTAAGTTGCTATCAACAAGTTACCATCCAAGAGGAGGAGGGGCAATGGCGCTTCTGGAGGAGCTGGAACGGGCCATCCGGACGGTGGCCGAGGGCGCCGGCCGTTCGGTGGTCGGTGTGGGAGCCCGCTGGGGGCGAGGTTCCGGCGTGGTCATGGACGGCGGCCGGGTGCTCACCAACGCCCACAACGTTCGTGGTCCTGAGGTGGCGGTGTCGTTCGGCGACGGCCGGACCGTGGACGGCACGGTGGTCGGGATCGACGAGGACGCCGACCTCGCGGTGATCGCCGTGGACACCGCCGATATTCCCGCCCTCGCGTGGGCCGAGGAAGGCGCTGCACGGCTGGGGTCCCTGGTGTTCGCCCTGGCCAACCAGGGCGGTCGAGGTCTCCGAGTCACTCACGGCTTCGTTTCGGGTATCGAGCGTTCCTTCCGCGGACCGCGAGGACGACGGATCGCCGGTGGCCTCGAGCACACCGCTCCCCTGGCCCGGGGGTCCTCCGGCGGACCGATCGTCGACGTCGGCGGACGACTGCTGGGGCTGAATACCAACCGAGCCGGTGACGGTTTCTACCTGGCCATCCCGGCCGATGCCGAGATGCGAGAGCGCATCGATCGCCTGGGCCGAGGCGAATCCTCCGGCGCGCCAAGGCTGGGGGTAGCGGTCGCTCCGCCCTGGGTGGCCCGTCGGATGCGCCGGGCCGTGGGACTCGCCGAGCGAGACGGCGTGTTGGTCAGGGGGGTCGCGGAGGGGAGCCCGGCAGCGGACGCCGGTCTCCGGCGCGGGGACCTCATCATCGAGGCGGCGGGCCGGGAGGTCGGCTCCGCAGACGACCTGTTCGAGGCCCTGGACGAGGCCGGACCCGGCGGTTCGCTGAGCCTGAAGGTGATCCGGGGGGAGGAGGAGCGGTCGGTAGCCGTGTCCCTCTCCGGCCGGACGACCACCGCCGAGCAAGCCTAACGGCATGTGACATCCGTCACCGGTTCGCGGGTGACGAAGGTCACGCCGATGCCGGTGACCCACGGCACAGACCGGCGGACCGAGCAGACGGAGACTTCGCTCATAAAGTTGGGCCGGGTTTCCCGAAGGGGGGTGAGCGGAATGGCGGAGAAGAAGATCTCCCCGAAGAAGCAGGGCAGCTCTTCGTCCTCGTCCAAGAGCGCGGCAACGCGGGTCACCAAGCGGAAGGCGCGCAGGAAGGCGAGGCGCAAGAAGTAGACGAACCAGCCTCCGAACGGGTCCGCGTCATGCGGACCCGTTCCGCGTTCCCGAGGTGGTTCGCTACCGGACCCCTGGGCTACGCTCTGCCCCAATGGTCGCCGCGGGTACGAAGCTCGCCGGAGGAAGCCGAGCGGCCCTGGAGCGAGCGATGGGCCAGACGCCCATCCTCAGCGGGACCCCGGCCGACGCCGTCCGGCGTCTGGCAGAGCAGGGCACCGTCCGTGAGTACCGCCGGGGCACCTACCTCTTCCATCAGCACGACGACGCCCCGAGCGTCTACTTCCTCTGGCGGGGACGGGTGGAGATCAGCTCCACCTCGGTGACCGGGCACCGACAGCTCCACACCGCCCTTGAGCCCCCCCAGTTCTTCGGCGAGCTCGGCGTCCTGGGCGAGATGCAGCGGACCGCGACGGCGGTGGCCCTCGAGGACACCGCCGTGTGCGTGATCCCCGGCGAGGCTTTCATCAGGCTCCTGTCGGAACAGCCGGAGGCCTCGCGGGCGCTGCTGCGAGCGCTGGCCCGGCAGATCGCGGCGCACGAGGCCCTGGTGGAGGACCTCCTGTTCCTCGACCTCAAGGGCCGGGTGGCCAAGCGGTTGATCGGGCTGTGCACGCCGAGCTTCGACCAGCTTCCCGAGGACGGCTCCGTCGTTCCTGCGGTGGTCACCCACGCGGACCTCGCCGCCCTCGCCGGTGGGAGCCGCGAAAACGTGACCCGGATCCTCTCCGAGCTGCAGCGCCGGCGGTTCGTCAAGCGGGACGGGCGCCGGTACGTCCTGGCCAACGTCGAAGGGCTCCGCCGGCTCGCCGGCCTGTAGCGCTACGCTGTTCTCGTGCGCATCGCACTCGGTCAGCTGAACCTCACGGTCGGCGACCTCGGCGGCAACGTCGACAGTCTGGCCGCGTGGACCCGCGAGGCCGCGGGCCACGACGCCGACCTGATCTGCTTCCCCGAGCTGGCCATCACCGGCTACCCACCGGAGGACCTGGTCCTGCGGCCCTCGTTCGTCGAGGCGAACCTGGAGGCGGTCGTGGAGCTGGCTCGCCGCGCCGCCGGGGGTCCCGCGGTTCTGGTCGGGTTCGTGGACCGAACCGATCGGGGCCTCCACAACGCGGCCGCGCTTCTCCGCGATGGCCAAGTCGAGGCCCGGTACCACAAGCACCAGCTTCCCAACTACGGCGTGTTCGACGAGAAGCGGTACTTCGTCCCGGGGGAGACGGGATGTCGGCTGCGCGTGGCCGACGCCACGCTCGGGATCTCGGTGTGCGAGGACGCCTGGTGGCCCGACGCCCCCTTCGATGAGTACGCGGGTCGGGTCCAGGTCATCCCGAACATCAACGGCTCGCCGTACCACCGCCGGAAGACCCACGAGCGTCTGGAGATCTGCGCCGCCCGGGCCCGGCAGACCGGCGCCTGGATCGTGTACGTGAACCTGATCGGAGGCCAGGACGAGCTCGTGTTCGACGGGGGGTCCATGGTGGTGTCCCCCGACGGTGAGCTGGCGTGGCACGCCCCGGACTTCGAGGAGGACCTCCTGGTCGTCGATGTTCCCGGGACGGGCGACGGCGAACGCAAGCCGTCGCTCCCCGACCCGACCAGGGAGCCGTGGCCGACCGGTCCCGAGGAGGTGTACCGGGCCGTGGTCCTCGGCGTCGGCGACTACGTCCGCAAGAACGGGTTCGGTCAGGTGGTGGTGGGCCTGTCGGGCGGGATCGACTCGTCGATGACGGCCACGATGGCCGCCGACGCGCTCGGACCCGAGGCGGTCCGGGCCCTGGCCATGCCCTCCCCGTATTCTTCGCCCGAGAGCGTCGAGGATGCCCGCGAGGTGGCCGGGCGACTGGGGATCCGCCTCGACGTCGTCCCGATCGGCGCGGTGTTCGACTCGTATCGCGGGGCCCTGGCCGAGGTGCTCTCCGGACGTGGCGCCGGGGTGACCGAGGAGAACCTCCAGGCTCGGATCAGGGGGAACTACCTGATGGCGGTGTCGAACGCGTTCGGCTCGATCGTCCTGGCCACGGGGAACAAGAGCGAGCTCGCCGTCGGCTACTCCACGCTGTACGGCGATCTCGCCGGGGGGTTCGCCCCGCTCAAGGACGTGCCCAAGACGCTCGTGTACGAGCTGGCCCGGTGGCGGAACAAGCAGACCGACCCGCCGCCGATCCCAGAGCGCGTCCTGGAGAAGCCGCCGTCGGCCGAGCTGCGGCCCGGCCAGCTCGACACCGACTCGCTCCCGCCGTACGAGGTGCTCGACCCGATCGTGGAGGCGTACGTCGAGGACGACCGGTCGCCGGAGGACCTCATCGCCGAGGGGGCCGACCCCGCCATGGTCCGCCGGATCGTGGAGATGATCGACCGAGCGGAGTACAAGCGCCGCCAGGCGCCCCCAGGGGTGAAGATCACCCCGAAGGCGTTCGGCCGGGACCGGCGGATGCCGATCACCAACGCGTACCGGGGCCGGCCGCTCAGCCCTCCCGCGAGCACACCACCTCGGCCCGATGGGGCGGCCGAGGAAGGAGACTGACCGGGAAGTCGAAGGGGGGCGAGATGCTCCGGTCGCCGCGGCCCACGTGGAGCCCGAAGCCGCGCTGGATGAGCACCGAGCCCTCCTCGGTCACCAGGCGAACCGTGCAGGGCTGCACCTGGATCGGTGGATCGCCGAACGCCGACCACTCCGCGTCGAACGTCACCCGCCACACCGGAGTGCCGTCTTCGGCCTCCGCTGCGGCCAGCCGCACGTTCGTGGTCTCGTAACCCCGCCGGGCGTCGATGATGCCGAACACGATCCCGCCGACGAGCGCCGTGGCCAACAGTGCCAGCGCGGCGCGCCCGAGCCAGGTGCCGACCGTCATGTGGTCCGAGGATATCGCCGGGGGGGCGTGGGACAATCTCTCTCTGGGGCGTTAGCTCAGCCTGGTCAGAGCAGTGGGCTTTTAACCCATGTGTCGGGGGTTCGAATCCCTCACGCCCCACATCGGTGATCCGAGCTCATGCACGTGAACGCTCGGGTGCTGAGGTCAGGAGACGGCGACCGGCCCCTTCGTGCCGATGACGCGCCAGCGGTCATCCACCCGCTCCACGACCCACGTCTGCCACGAGGCGGCAACGTTGCCGAGATAGCTGGATGCCGGCACCAGAACTCGGTCGTCATCCCCGGAGATCGGGCCGAGCGTGAGAAAGATCCCGCCGTTCTCGACCCGAGCCCCTTCCGACGCCGGCCCGACCACCTCCGCCCTGCTCGAGACGAACTCGACCGGGGCCACGTCGCGCAGGGCGGCTGCCAGGGCTGCGCGCTCGGCCCGGCCGAGGGGCTCGCCGGCGGCCGGGTCGTCGGGATCCGCGCGGTTGCCCACCACCCTGTCGAGGACGTAGATGACACGGAAGCCGGAGGGCTGGCCCTGCTCGGTCGTCATG
The DNA here is from genome assembly GCA_937890785.1 of uncultured Actinomycetes bacterium. Lineage (GTDB taxonomy): Bacteria > Actinomycetota > UBA4738 > UBA4738 > CALAEC01 > CALAEC01. The sequence continues at coordinate 3,021 of CALAEC010000269.1, read as the reverse complement.
TGCCTGACGACCTCGGAGTAGACGGTCACCGGATCCGGGCCGCCGGAGCAGGCGGCCCCGGCCAGCAGGGCCAGCGCCAGGGTCGAGGCTCGGATCACCGGTAAATCGTCAACGAGGAGGGGGGCGCGGGGACGATATACTTGGGCGGTGCCCCGGCGGGGGACGTCGCCCCCATCGTCTAGAGGCCCAGGATACCGCCCTTTCAAGGCGGCGACACGGGTTCGAATCCCGTTGGGGGCACGCAACCGAATAGCTGGGCCTGTGGAGCAGTCTGGCCGTGCTCGCCACCCTGTCAAGGTGGAGGTCGCGGGTTCAAATCCCGTCAGGCCCGCTCCGGCGCCGGGTCGGCGCCGCTCCGGCGAGGTAGCTCAGTTGGCAGAGCACGCGGCTGAAAACCGCGGTGTCGGCGGTTCGAATCCGTCCCTCGCCACCACCGTCGTTCACATGACGCGCCTCCCGCCCAAGGCTTGCCGCACCTATTTCGGTCCGGGCCTCCCCCGCAAGTCGAGTCGCGCCACCTGGGGATCGTGGTCCGAGGCCTGATCGGCGAATTCCGAGTTCACGTGCACCGGATCGTATTCGACATCGAACTGCCCCAGCAGGTTGTTGCTCACCAGGATCTGGTCCAGGACCTGGGAGTTGCCCTCGAACACGTACGAATACCGCTCCGGTTTGGGGAGGGAGTCCATCAGCGTGGTCAGGGCCTCCCCCTCCAGGATGTCCACGGTTTGTGAGAACTCGAAGTCGTTGATGTCCCCGAGGACGATCACGTTCGCGTAGGGATCGGCGGCCAGGATGTCGTCCACGAATCCGTTCACCACCTCGGCCTGCTGGTGCCGCTGGACCTCGGAGGAGCGGACCGGCGGCTGGAACCGGCCAAACAGGGGGTGGTCACCGCCCTTGGAGTTGAAGTGCGTGGCGATGACGAACACCTTCCGGCCACGCATCCGGAACTCCCCGGCCAGGGGCTTCCGCGAGTCTGCCCACGCCGAGTTCTCGGGGTCGATCCGACCCGGGCTGGCCGACAGCATGGGGCCCGAGGGGTGGTCGATCACCGTGGTCGGCGTGGTGGCGTCGCCTCCGGGACGGTCGGTGAAGGACAGGCCTCGGTCGGTGCGGAACAGGAACCCCACCCGGATGTTCCCCCCCGGCTCCCCGCCGTCCTGGTCGTCTTCGGGATCGATCTGGCGGTACTCGTAGGTCGGTCCGCCGGCGGCCTCGATCGCTGAGATCAGCAGCCCCCACGTCGTCGAGGCGTCGGTGGTGGACGTGTTGGCGGCCCCGTCGTTGTCCTGGATCTCCTCGATGGCGATGAGGTCCGGGGACCGGAGGTGGTCCACGATCAGCTCGGCGTGCCGGGCGAACGCGGGCCCGTCGGTGGGGTCGAGGTTCTCCACGTTGTAGGTGGCCACCGCGATCTCGTGATCGGTGGGGATCCGGGTGACCTCCCGCTCAAGGCCGCCGTCGACACGAGCCAACGGCGAGGTGATGTTCAGCTTGAAGTTGCCGAAGGAGTAGTCCAGGACTCCGGTGGCGGCCGTGGTGAAGCCGTCCCCCACGTTCACCGCTGGCGTGGCCATCAGCGTGTCGTCGAGGATGATCCGCTCCGGGTTGAAGTCGTCGGGTCGGATCACCACACCGTCCCGGACGGTGTCCACCCCGGCGAAGGAGCTCCCATCGCCGACCACGGGGGTCTCCCCGAACTGGTTCCGGGGGCCCACGGCCACGGCGTCGTTCACCCGAACCCGCATGCCCTCCAGGCTCTCGTAGAAGTCGATCCCATCGGTGGCGGGATCGAAGGTCCCCGAGGTGTTCACGTCTCCGGTGGCGTCGTCGTCGATCACCTCGGTGGGCGGCAGGCGTCCGCCGGTTCCGATCACCGTGGCCGAGGGGAGCGGATCCCCCGAGGAGAGGACGTCGATCACCGGCGAGATGATCTCGGTGGTGGACAGGTTGGCCGTGCTCGTCCCGCCGGGGAAGAACTCCTGGGCCACCCCGTCCACCCTCACGGTGTCCCCGGGGGCCACTCCGGGGGCGGAGCCGGTGAAGACGAAGATCCCCTCGGAGGTGGCCTCGTTCGAGTCGTGAGCGGGGTCCTGGAACCAGAACCCGATCCCGGAGACCGCCGTCACGACCCCGGGAACGTCGGCCACCGGGGTGTCGTCCAGGGGGGAGAAGTGGGTGGCGCCCTGGATGTCCCGGATGCGAGCCACCACGGGGGGCCGGCAGGCCGTCGCGGTCGAGGTGTTGACGGCACCGGGGGTGATGCAGCTGGAGTCGAGGTCGGCGTTGTTCTGGTCGGTGTCGGTGCCGTCGGGGAGCCGGGAGATCCCCTGGGCCACATCGGCGGGATCGTCCAGGAGGCCGGCCCCCGATCCCTCCGTGTACGGAGCGCCGGTGTCGCCCTCGTAGCTGACCGAGTCGACCACGGTCCCGCCGAGGACGATGGCCACCGCGTCGGGGGCGCCGTTCTGGATCAGGTTCGTCTCGGGCGTGACGTCGAGGTCGCAGTTGGCGGTGGCCGCCGGGTTCGCGCACACCACGAAGTGGTCGCCGGGCCCCAGCGAGGTCCCGGGGAGGTCGATGGTCTGGTAGACGGAAGCACCGCCCCCGGTGCCGTTGACCAGGCGGAGGCTGTGGCCGGCCAGGGACACGGAGGCCCCGCTCACGTTCTTGATCTCGACGAACTCGGCATCGTCGGTGCCGGGCTGGTCGTAGTCGATCTCGTTCACCACCAGGGTGGTGGAGGAGGCGCGTGCGGATCCTGACGCCGGGACCATCAGGGTCGCGGCGAGCGTGAGGACGATGGCCGGGCGCATGGGACTCCTCCCTCTCGTATGGACGGCTCGCAAGCTCTCTCTCACCTAGGCGGTCGAGTACCGGCCCTCGCCGTCGGGGTCAGCTTACCGAGGGTCGGTGTCCGGGATCGTCGGCAGTAGCTACCCAGCAGGCCGAACGTCCTCGGATGTGGCCGTCGGCCTGGCATGTAGGAGCCTCCTGGGTCCGGGTGACGGCCGTTAG
>CALAEC010000268.1 GCA_937890785.1 uncultured Actinomycetes bacterium | reverse complement strand
ATGCATAGGAAGCGATGGTATGTAACAGCGTTCCTGGCGACGTTCCTGGTCGCCACATCGTTCGGGTCGCCCGTGTCGGCGCACCCGGGCCACCCGGCCGCGGGGCAGGGTGACGACGACTTCTTCGGCGGCCATCAGCACGGTGGTATCGGAGGCCATCTCCCTCCGGTCCAGGAGAACGTCGACCTGCTCAGCAAGCTGAAGCTGACCAACGCTGCCGACGATGTTTCCGACGTCTCCGCCCTTCAGGCCCCCAACGGGAAGTGGTACGCCTACGTGGGTGACTGGGGAGCGAAGTGCGCCTCGGGCGGTGTCAACGTCGTCGACATCAGCGACCCCACCAGTCCAGAGAAGGTGCGGTTCATCAACAGCAGCGGGAGCGGATACATCACCGAGGGTGTGCAGGCACTGCACATCGACACCACCGCATACACGGGGGACATCTTGGTCCTCAGCAACGAGTGGTGCCGAACGATGCCCAGCGCCAAGCAGATGCCGGGAGGCATCACGATCTGGGATATCAACGACCCCACGGCTCCCAAGCTGCTGGTCGAGGCGTTCGGTGACTTCGACCTGTACGGGAACCGGGCCAACGAGTCCCACAGCGTGATCGCCTGGGACGCCGGGGACGGCGACGCCTACGCGGCCGCGATCGACAACGAGGAGATTCTGGACGTCGACATCTTCGAGATCACCGACCCGCGCAACCCGGAACTCATCGCGGAGACCGATCTGCCGGGCGTCAACGTGAACGCGTACGGGAGCGAGAAGACGTCGCACGACTACGACGTCCTTCAGTTCCCCGACGGCTCCTGGCACCTGATGGTGTCCGACTGGGACGCGGGGTGGATCGATGTCGACGTCACCGACGCGGAGAACCCGGCGATCGTCGGCGACCACGACTACGACCCCTGCGACGCGCTGATCCCGACGGCGTGCCCGCCGGAGGGGAACGCCCACCAGGGCGAGTGGAACGGGGACGGGAGCCTGTTCCTCGGCACCGACGAGGACTCCAGCCCGTTCCGGCTGCCGATCACGATCCAGGACGGGCCGCTGGCCGGCGAGGTGTTCGCCGCCGGCGAGTTCGGGTGGACCAAGCAGGTGGCCAGCTTCCCCGACGGGAAGGTGAACGGCCCGATGGTGTTCGGCGGGTACGGGTGCCCGGGTAGCACGGTCCCCAACCCCTCCGTGCTCGGACCGCTCGGGGCCGATGAGGAAGCCATCATCGTGTTCGAGCGGGGGCCGGTGAACGATCCGAACAACCCCGGTGAGGCCTGCTTCTTCTCGGACAAGGTTCGGTCCGGGGAGGATGCCGGGTACGACGTGGTGATCGTGGCCAACCACCACACCGGCGCGCAGGGCGGGGCCCTTCCGGACGCCTTCCTGTGCGGTGGCCAGGGGAGCCCCGTGCTCGGCACGGCGGCCGGCCTCTGCGTCGGCCACAGGTTCATGCACGAGGTGTTCGGGCGCACGCCCGATTACACGCTGCCGTACCCGGTGGGAGATCCGGGCGACCTCGAGCCCAACGCCGGCGACCTCGGTCCGAGGATGGAGGCCGCATCGGAGTTCGACGGATGGGGTTGCGTCCGTCTGTTGGACGGGGCGTCCCTGGACGAGATCGACGAGTATTGCCTCCCCGAGGAGCTGAGTCTCGACTTCGTCTCGGGCTTCGGCGATCTCACCGTCCACGAGGTGGAGGTGCCTCGCGGCGACCCGAACGAGGGCGCTCCCACCGCCGATGACGATTCCGGACTCGCCTACTTCTCCTGGTACTCGGGAGGATTCCGGGTGGCCGAGTTCGACGACACCGGGATCCACGAGGTCGGTGCGTTCATCGACCAGGGCGGCAACGACTTCTGGGGTGTTGCCTTGGCCGAGGATCCGAACGGTGATCGGATCGTCCTTGCCAGCGATAGGGACTTCGGCCTGTACATCTTCAGGTACACGGGCTAGCCCTACCGCGCGAAGCACGACAGGAGGAGGGCCGGCGGCCAGCCGGCCCTCCTTCTCTGGTTTTCGGGCTCTGGTTTTCGGGGCGCAGGCCTTGTCCCCAATAGCTTCTTTGCCCGACTTGAAGAAGGCCGCCCCGCCTGGTCAAGATATGCCTCCGACCGCAAACCGCGGCCGGCGTCAGGAGGTGGTGCCGCAGCCAGGGACGGTTCCCCACGCCGAGCCACTCGGGCGCGGCGTCTGTCACGGCCCGCACCCACGCACGAAGCCCCGCGACAGACTCCCGAAAGCACAAGGAGGGAGAATGCGAAAGCGACATCTCACGGTCCTGATGGCTCTCGCCCTGGTGGTAAGCGTCGGCGGGATCGCCCAGGCGCATCACCCGCATCCGGTCGATGGCAATGAGGACATCAACGCAATCCTCGGCCCCGGCCAGCACGGGCCGATGGAGGGTCACCTGCCACCGACCCAGCGGAACGTCGAGCTCGTAAGCAAGCTGAGGCTGACGAACGTTGAAAGCGGCATCGCCGACGTCGGCTATTTCAAGGGCCATGCCTACCTCGCCGCCCGGGATCCGCGACCCGCCACCTGCCCGACCGGCGGAGGAGTGCACGTCGTCGATGTCACGAACCCGTCCAGTCCCCAAGCCGTCGGCTTTCTGGCGGCGAACGTTAACGAGTTCCCAGGTGAGGGCGTCCACGTCATGGAAGTTCACACGCCCTTCTTCGACGGTGACCTCTTGGTCCATAACAACGAGGCCTGCGTTTCGTCGAATCCGTCTGTCCTGGGCATGGGGATCTGGGACGTCACCGATCCCACGAATCCCGTCAAGCTGAGCCAGTTCGGCGACGCCACACCGGCGATCCCGGGACAACCCTCGACGTATCACAGCATCCACAGCGTTCAGGGCTTCACCCAGGGCAACAAGGCGTATGCGGTAATGATCGACAACAACGAGACCGCGGACATCGACATCGTCGACATCACCGATCCGTCCAACCCGGTCCTGATCGCCGAGCGAGGCCTGGCCGACTTCGCCGCAGGCGTGGAGGT
>CALAEC010000267.1 GCA_937890785.1 uncultured Actinomycetes bacterium | reverse complement strand
CGCTTCGGGCTCCCCTCCCGGAACAGACGCTTGCCGCCTCCCAGGAGGATGGGGTTGATCATGAGCCCGTACTCGTCCACCAGGTCGTTCTCCATCAACGTCTGGACGAGATCACCGCTCCCGAGGACGACGATGTTCTTCCCCGGTTCTTCCTTGAGCTCGGCCACCGCCTTGGCCACGTCGCCTTGCAGCAAGGTGGAGTTCCGCCACTCGAGCGGCTCGCTCAAGGTGGTCGAGGCCACGTACTTCGGGAGACCGTTCAGCGAGCCGGCGAACGGAACGTCGTCCGGCTGGGTGGGCCAGAACGCCGCCATGATCTCGTAGGTCCTCCGGCCGAACAGGTACGCGTCGGTCTCGGCCAGGCCCTCGAAGGCGACCTTGGCGAAATCCTCGTCGAAGTACTGCGGCTGCCACCCGCCGTGGGCGAACCCTCCGCTCCGGTCCTCGTCGGGGTCTCCGGGTGCCTGCATGACCCCGTCCAGGCTGAGGAACTCGTTCACGATCAGCTTGCGCATCGCACCCTCCTCCTCTCGCTCCTCTCGGTCAGATTCTCGGCCCTTGAGACTGCTCGGCGCCACGGAAATCATCGGTTGGAAGACCCGAGCTTCCGTGCGCGATCCCTACGGCCTCCTTGATGGTAATCGGCGGGCCGCCCTTGCCTGCTTCGCTCGGACGATGCCCCCTGTGCCGCGCGAGGCGATCCCGACGTCGGCCATCGGGCGTGGACCGAGGCAGGAAGGCTCCGCATCTCCTCGTCCGTCCTTACGACGCCATCCAGGCGTCGATCCGCTGCTCGACCTCTCGCAAGCGCAGCACCAGCGTTCGAAGCACGGAGAGTGCGAGGCCGGGATGGCGGAGGAGGAAGGATCGGAACGCGTCGGCGTGAACGCGCAGCGCACGCACGGGCTCCACCGCCGTGACCGCGGCCAACCGCCTGCCGGGGGCGAGCACGGCCATCTCGCCGAAGACGTCCCCTCGCGTGAGCCGATGGAACCGCCCTCCCACGTCCACCTGAGCCTCTCCCTCGAGGACCACGAACACGCTGTCGGCCTCATCCCCGCCCTCGAAGATCACCTGGCCCGGCTCGAACGTGACCTCTCGGCCGATCCGAAAGAGCTCGTCCACGTCGCCGAGGTCGACCGTCTCGAGCTCTGAGTCGTTCGTCTCCATGTCGCCGCCTCCCTTCGGGATCCACATACAGAGACGGCCGAGGACGGTCCGTGTGACACCCCCGGGCCAGGAGGCTGAGCCAGGCGGTGTCACAGGCCGGGAGACTGTCTCGTCGTACCTGTCATGATGGCGATGGGCGTGCCGCGGGAGGCGGACGTGAGCCAGGTGTACGAGGAGCTCAGGCCTCTGATGTCCTCCATCGCGTACCGGATGGTGGGAAGCGCCAGCGAAGCCGAGGACATCGTCCAGGAGGCGTTCCTGCGCTTCCACAGGGAGTCCGGGAACGGGACGGAGATCCGCTCGGCCAAGGCGTACCTCTCGGCGGTCACCACCCGGCTCGCAATCGATCACCTTCGCTCGGCTCGGGTCCGTCGAGAGCGCTACGTCGGCACCTGGCTGCCCGAGCCGGTGCTCACGGGCCCCGGATCCGACGTGACCGAGCACGCCGAGACGGCCGACTCCCTCTCGATGGCCTTCCTCGTGCTGCTGGAGAGCCTCAGCCCGATCGAGCGGGCGGTCTTCCTCCTTCGGGACGTGTTCGACTACGGCTACGACGAGATCGCCGGGATCGTGGGGAAGAGCGAGGACAACACCCGTCAGATCGCCGTGCGGGCCCGTCGGCAGATCGAGGCGAGGAAGCCACGGTTCGAGACTTCGCGGGCGCGGCGGGAGGAGCTCGCCCGTCGGTTCTTCGAAGCCGTCATCAACGGGGACACCTCGGGCCTCATCGAGCTGCTCGCGGCCGACGTGGTCGTGTACGCGGATGGCGGCGGCAAGGCGCCGGCGTTCCCGCACCCGGTCCACGGACGGGATCGGGCGATGCGCCTCCTTGCCGGCCCCACGGCTCGCGGGTACCGCCTGGGAGTGGTCGGCATGCGCACCGTGGCGATCAACGGACAGCCGGGGGCGATCTTCTTCGACCGTGACGACCGCCCCGTCGCCGTCGTCACCGTGGATATCGCCGACGACCAGGTGCAGAGCGTGCGAGCGATCGCCAACCCCGACAAGCTGCGCCACCTCGGTACGTTCCCCGATCCGAGCTCGTAGCTTCCCGAACCGTCCAGCTTCCACGTCACACCCGGCGTGTCACAGCCACGTTGCTGCCTCGTCTCCTTTCACGAGAGCGATGGAGAAGGAGGCACCGATGGAACACAACACCACTATCACGGGGGCGCGGACGGATCCGTCGAGCGAGCCCGGTCCCGCAGCCACGGTGCGACCGAGGAGGGGTCGGTGGCTCAGAGGTATGGTGAGATTCCTGATCGCATCCACGCTCCTCATGGTGGGAGCCATGGTCGCGCTGACCGGGGCGATCACCGTCGTCGGGCTCCCCCTCGGACTGATCGTCATCGGCGTTGGACTGGAGTTGATGCGCCCCGCCACAGGGCGGAATGTGAACACCCGACGATGAGAAGGCTTTCGGGAATTCAGGCGTCGGGCGCGCCGGCCCTCCGCCTCCAGCGCCGGATCAAGGCATGAAGGACGGGGTTATGCGGACGGGCCGCCATCGGCGCTTCGCGCCCGGGAGT
>CALAEC010000266.1 GCA_937890785.1 uncultured Actinomycetes bacterium | reverse complement strand
GCCGGGTCGTGTATACGCCGTGGTGCGACGAGCGGGGGAACGTCATCGACGACGGCACCGTGAGCCGGCTCGACGAGACCACGTTCCGGTGGACCGCCGCCGAACCGAACCTGCGGTGGCTGGAGCTGAACGCCACCGGCCTCGACGTGGACGTCGAGGATGTCACCGACGAGCTAGCGGCGCTGGCGATCCAGGGTCCGCACGCGCTGCGGCTGCTCGAGGACGCCACCGACGAGGACTGGTCCGACGTCCCGTACTTCGGCCGTCGGCCGACGACGGTCGCCGGCGTGGACATCGACGTGACGCGCACTGGGTACACCGGAGACCTCGGGTACGAGCTGTGGATCCCCGCCGACCGGGCCGTCGAGGTGTGGGACACGGTGTTCGAGGCTGGAGAACCACACGCGATCCGCCCGGTGGGGATGCGGGCCATGGACGTGGCCCGGGTCGAGGCCGGGCTGGTCCTGATCGACGCCGAGTACACCGGCTCGCGGTGGGCGGTGTCGGAGGAGCAGGAGTACGCCCCCGGCGAGCTCGGCATGGACCGGCTGGTGAACCTGGACAAGGGCGAGTTCGTGGGGAAGCGTTCTCTGGTCGAGGAGCGGAAGGCCGGGGGGCCTCGCCGTCGGCTGGTCGGGCTGACCTACGACTGGGCGGGGATCGAGCGGGCCTTCGAGGCCCACGGCCTGCCGCCGTCGCTGTCGCCGGAGACGACCTCCGAACGCACGCCGCTCCGGCGGGGGGACCGACAGGTGGGCCGGGTGACAAGCCGGACGTGGTCGCCGATGCTGAAGCGGGTCATCGCCCTGGCATCGGTGGGGAAGCAGCACGCCGAACCGGGCACGAGGCTCGAGGCCGAGTGGGACGTCGAGGGCCGCCGCCACCCGGTCACGGCCGTGGTGACCCCGCTCCCATTTCTCGACCTCGACCGCAAGCGCGCGTAACGCTCAAGAACGACTGCCCCCTTCTATGATGTGAACATGGCCCGAGCGATCAAACCCGAGGAATGGGAGATCCTTGAGTTCCTTCTAACGAAGCGATTTCAGGGGCGCGACGAGCTTCGCAGACAGCTTGATGGTGTTCGCGTCACAGGCCCTTCGTGCGGATGTGGATGTGATTCCGTGGGCCTCTCGGTTGACCGTTCATTCGCCCCCGCGCCCGTAGAGGAACGGGTCCCGACGGATGCCTTTGGACGGGACCCAGGAGGCAACGTGGTAGGCGTCATGCTCCACGTGATCGATGGCTACATGGTGGATTTGGAGTTCTACTCGGCTGAGGCTGACGAGTTCGGTCGCCCCACCATGGAGTCCCTGGAACTGGCGGAGTGGAGCGAGGGAGACGCCTCGGGGACGCGGATTCTGAGAGACGATGTTCCGCCCCCTGACAACCCTGGCTAGGTAATCGTTCTGCTAGCGTCGAGCGCCAAGAGGGCCTCGCCGAGAGTGCGGATCGAGCGCTCGGTGATGGGCGTGACCACGAGGATCACCTCGTCGGCGCCGGCATCGTCCAGCTCCCGGATCCCGGCCGCGATCCGCTCGA
>CALAEC010000265.1 GCA_937890785.1 uncultured Actinomycetes bacterium | reverse complement strand
CAGGTCGTGCGCCCGGAGGGACTCGAACCCCCAGCCTTCTGATCCGTAGTCAGGCTGGCCTGAGCGCTGTGCGGCCTTCACGGGCGTGCAAACGGTGTGCGCCCCGTCAGACGCTCAGGTCCGCTACCTCGAATCCCTCAGTATTTTGGACCTTGGGGCTGGCCCAGGAGTGTCCTCTTCGTCTCAGGCCCCTCCGGCGGTCTCGAAGACAAGCCTGAGCAGCGACGTTCCTCTGCAAGGAGCTGACGCGAATGCACTGTCAATCATCGAAGGGGGCGGCACGAATTAGCCATCGGATCCCAAGGCGAGAGTACAGATGGGCCCGGGATCCTGGATGGTGGTGCTCCCGCCGAAACAGTTCCGCGAACCCCTCCTTGGCTGCCTCGCGGGGGAACCGGCCGAGGACCCAGGCCCTGGCGCCCCGAGTAAGCGCCCAGAAACCGATTCCGAGAACATCGAGTTGGCTACCTCGGGAGAGCAGCTCCGCCTCAGCACCGTCTCTCCTCCGGACCTGAGGATTCATGTGCAAAGTGATGGCTTCTTCCGTCTTTCTGGAGCGTTCCTCCGGCCACCCGGCGGACAGACAGATACGCCGCGCCTGCTTAGCCCCGACCAGAGTGAAGCACGCCGGCGGAGCGGGACCTCGGTGCGCCTCCGACAAACCGACGTCGTGTAGCAGGCAAGCGACATACAGAACCGTGTGATCAACCGCTATTCGATCTCGAGCGGCGAGAATGCTGGCCCACGTGTAGGTGCGACGGCTGTGACCAATCAGGAAGGAGGGGGTGAGGCGCCTGCAGAGCTTCTCGGCCTCGTCCTGCGCCTTTAGGCTGGCCGAATCCTCATCGGGAGGCCGGAGATGGCGCTCGCTAACCTCCCGGAACCCGCGGAGCAACCCAAAGCGACCAAGAATCCGCTCGGGAACCCCCTTACCGAGAACGAGAACCAACTGTCCAACCAGAGGAGGGTAGTCGCGTGGCACGAGCTTGCCCTTGGTCTCGCGCGTCCACGCCAGCGAGCCAACCCGGCCCTCACCCGGCGCCAACAACCTTCTCGTCCCAGTGTTCTTTCGTCTGAACGATCCAGTAGACGGCGAAGAGCCCGATCTCGTAAGCCTCCAACGCAAAGACAGTGTGTTCGTCGAAGACCCGAGTCAAGGAGATGATGAGGCCGCCAAGGGCCATCAAGGCCGGTATCGCCAGGTAGACCCAAACCAACCCCCTGTCTCCCTCACGGCGGTGATGGATCGCGTGCGCGATGATTGCGACGCCCAGGAGAACGATCAGGACGACGGCCGACCAGCCGTGAGCCCTCGAGTAGAAGTCGTCCCAGTTCTCGATCAGCCACCAGCCGAAGAGCAGCAACACGAGGGTGACGCCCAGTGATAGTCGCACTCCCAGCTCCCTCAGCGGACCGTCTCGGTCTACCAGAGCGATGACCAGCGCGATTCCCAGCCCAATCAACCCGGCGATCAGTAGCGCGTAGAAGTTGTTGTCGATATTCGTTACGACCCAGTTGGCAAGCGAGCCGTCTTCCTGGACCGGAAGTGGGCTGGGGGCGACCGACCAGCAGCGCCCAACATCTGTGGTCGGAGCAACAGCTACCACGGGGGCAAGCATGCCCGCGATGTTGAGAGAGGCATCCTCCGCGGTTGTCCGTCCCTTGTATACGATCAGAGCGAGGCCTATCGCAATCATGAATCCGACGAAGATCGCTCGGACGGGCGTGTAATAGTAGGCACTAATCGACGTCTGGAAGCAATCGACCTTGTCGCGCTCGATCGCGATCGCAACGGCCAAAAGTACTACCGCACCGATTATCCCGATACGCAGATAGCGGTAAGTCTTGCGAACATCTTCGCTTGTCAGCTTCTCCGGCTGTCCTGGTGCCATCGGTTTCTCCTCGGCTCGGGATTGAACCCCGACAAGCTCCTCTGCTAGTCACCTCCCGTTTGATCCATTAGCGCCTGGATCCAGCTGCCGCTGCTACCACCTTCTCGACACGTCTGTCCCGCGGGATCTAAGGCCACTTAGTGAGACTCTTTGCATGGGCAAGAGTCGAGAAGGAAGGATGGGTGGGAGATCACGGCACAACCCGAAACATTCGGGCGCTCCTCGAACCAGGGGATCGTGGGACGGCGGCCGGTGGGGGGCGGGCTCGTCGCTCATCCGTACTCGACGCGGATATCGAGGTCCTCGGGGATGACGATGTTCCTCTTGTCGCTGGTCTCGCTGGGCCGGAGGAACAGCTTCCCGTCCGCGCGGAACAGGAGTCTCAGCCCGGTGTACCGGTACCGGTACGCGCCCTCTTCTGCCGGCAGGGCCTGCTCGACCACGGGGTCCTCGAGGTACAGCCGGGAGACGCTGTAGATCGTCACGGACGGCGTCTTGTCGAGGTCCTCTTCCACCGTTCGTGCCAACGCCCTGCCCTTCACCGTGGCGTAGCGCGACACCGTCCAGAACGCGCCGAGGAGCAGGAGCACGGTCACCAAGCTCCAGGCCAGTCGGGCGGCCGACCGATCGCTACGGCGACGTCGCTCGGCTCCGCTCGGCGGAACGAGCGTGGCCGCGTACGCCAACAGCGCGACCCCCACGGTGACGCTCAGGGGAGAACCGACATAGAGGATGGCGGATGCTGTCTCCATCGGCGACAGCGCCAGGCCCACGACCAGCAGGATCGCCCCTGCGAGGACCAGGGGACCCGTGAGGCGCCGCCGCAGCGCGGGACGCTCCAGGAGGCGGCCGTGGGCCAGTACCCCGAGCAGGATCACACCCGCCGCGACGAACAGTGGCAGGAACAGCGAGCCGATGCTCCGCAGGATGTAGTCCTGCGCCGAGAACCCGAAGAGGCTCTCGTGCAGCCCCATGCGGGCAGCTTGCTGATCGGTGCGCGCCCAGCCGAAGTAGTAGAGGAGCGCCACGATCAGTGTCGTCGGCGCCACCAGCGTTCCGAGGACGCGAAGCGTCCCCAGCATCGATCGGGTGGGGCCGCCCTCGGCGCCGTCGGTCGTCAGGGTGGCTCGCGGCGCGTCGGCTCGCGTGCTCATGGCGACGGTCCGACGGTCGGTTCGTCGCCGTCCTCGTCCTCGCCGTCGGGGCAGCGCGACGACCCCTCGGACCTGAGGATCTCCGGCTCGAAGGACGGATCCGCCTTCCTGGCCTCGATCAGCGGCTTCAGCCAGTCGTAGACGACGTCACGCGGACAGCTCCCCTCGAGCTCCGGGGTGCCGATGCGATCGAACGCCTCGATCGCAGGGTCCCACTCCCCGAGGCATACATGGGCGGCGCTCCGGTAGAGTTCCACGGCGTCCGCGCCGTGCTGGGCGGCGACCTCGGCGGGCCAGCGTTCGGCTGCCTCCTTCAGCTCCTGGCACTGGCCGGCGGCCAGCAAGTCGTACGCGTCGTCATCGGCGGGGAACATCGGATCCGTCGGACCGCCGGCCGGCAGCGCCACCTCCTCGGGCCCCTCGGTGGTCTCCTCCGAGTCGCCGCCTCCGCCCTCGCCGATGCCCGGGGACCCCTCCTCACCGCACGAGGCCAGCATGAGGGCGACGGCGAACACGGCCGTCGACGTCAACCGCCTCCCCATGGACAACCCCCTGCCCCTCCGAGCGCCAGGGACGATCGGGGAGATGATACGCATGCGTCCCTTCGGCCGATAGCCCCAGTCGGCCTAGGGGCGATCGGGGGAGGCCGCGCCCCCTTGCCCGGACGGCAGGAACGCCTGATACTCCCGTGCCGTGCCCCGAGGTCGTTCGGACCGCACCCCTCCATGGCAGCATCCGGTCGGGGTCCTCGTCCTCGGGCTCGGTGGGTTCCTCGCCGGTGTCGGGCTCCTGTTGATCGGAGCGCCCCAGACCGAACGGAGTGAGGACTTCGTGCGATCGGCGGGGTTCGCCCCGTGGGCGACGGTCATCGGAGCGCAGACCGCGTTCTGGCTGCTGGTCGCCGGTCCCCTGTGGTCCGATGTGGTCTCCGCGTGGCGACGGGCCAGGATCGGTCGCTCGGCGACGGCGGCCCTCGCCGGCGCGCTCGTCGTGATCCTGGTGGTGTTCCCGATGCTCTCGCTGGCGCGGGAGATCCCCTGGCCTCTGTGGGGCCACCAGCCCAAGGTCCGCCTGCTGACCCTCGTGGGCGGCCTCCTGGTCGGGGTCCCGGCCCTGTCCGGCATAGCCCTCGTCCAGCAGCGGGTGCGACGCCGACAGACCGAGCCGATCGACGCGGACGACGTCCGGTTCGAGGTTGAGGCGCGGTCCGAGGTCCTCCGGTACCTCGTCGTGGCCGGTGCCGTCATCGGACTGGCGGTCCTCTCCGCCGGCGCCTTGCGGAGGGCCACGGTGCCGACGTTCGTGCGTGAGGACCGGTTCCCTGCGGAGGGGGTCCTGCTCTACGGGGCGTTCTTCACGGGCCTGCTTCTCCTGGTCTATGTCCCGGCGCATCTCGCGCTGAAAGGTCTCGGCGTCAAGGTCCGCGACCACTACTTCCCGATCTCGGGCATGCCCGATCCAAGCTCGGATTCGCTCAAGGGATGGGTGGACAAGCGCGCCACACTGGAGACCCTGCTGCAACTGAACGTCACCCCGTTCCAGCAGCTCCAGACCAGCCTCTTCATCCTCGCCCCACTACTGTCGGCGATCCTCACGTCCCTGGTCCCCAAGCCCGGGTGAGTCGCGGCCGGCACCCCCTGGCGGGCGTCCGGCCTGGAACGCGGTTACTGGAGCGCGTGAACCAGTCAGGTGGCCGATTGACCGCTCCCCCACCGGCTCGCTACGGTTGACTGGCTTGCGGCTTGCCGGGACGAGGCCGTCGTTGACCAAGAGGGGGCGGAAGCATGGCAGTGGAGGGATTCATCGGGGTCGGGCACGGGCTGACGCCGAAGGGGGTCTTCGACCCGGGGGCGACATCAGGCAACCTCGTGGAGCACGACGTCGCCGTCTCCGTCGTGGACGCCTACGCGGCGACGATGAAGCGGGCGGGCGTTCGGGTGGCCGACGAGAGCCACTCGGGGGGCAGCCATCACGACCCCAACCTTGTCGGTTCCGCCCTGAAGGCGAACCAGCTTGGAGTCAAGTACGCGGATGAGGTGCACTTCAACGCCGGAGGGGGAACCGGGCCGGAGGTGTTCGTCCATCCGAACTCCTCGCGGGCCAACAAGAACGCCTGCCGGAGGATCTCGGCCGCCATCGCCCAGATCCTCGATCTCCCTGACCGGGGCTTGAAGTTCAGGGACTCGGAGCCGCGTCCACGGCGAAACTCGTTTCCGCAGGTCGTGCGCCCGGAGGGACTCGAACCCCCAGCCTTCTGATCCGTAGTCAGACGCTCTGTCCAAATTGAGCTACGGGCGCTCCGCGGAGGCGGCGCGATTTGAACGCGCGAGGGGCTTGCGCCCCAACGGGATTAGCAATCCCGCGCCATAGGCCTGACTAGGCGACGCCTCCTGAACCAGTCTACCGAACCTCAGGGCGAGGCCGGACGAGTCTCGCTGACCGCCACGACGTGCCCCTCGGCAACCATGAGTCGGTTTGCTGAAGGTGAGCGAGAGTCCTCAGCTTGACCTCGGGAGGCCCGTCCCCCTACCGTGTGGCGCGATGCGGCGAGCCATCATCCTCGCGCTCGGCCTGGCGACGGCCGGCCTCAGCCTGCCCTCCGGCGCGGCCGCCCCGGCGTGCACGATCACCGGGACGAACGGCGACGACCGCCTCATCGGGACCGGCGGCCGTGACGTGATCTGCGGCCGTGGCGGCGATGACTTCATCAAGGGCAAGGGCGGAAACGACACCGCGTTCGGCGGAGCCGGCGAGGACGTCATCATCCTGGGCCCCGGCCGGGACGGCGGATCCGGCGGGGGCGACGACGACGTCGTCGACGGCAACGGGGGCCGGGACCGGCTGCGGGGCGGCGGCGGCCAGGACTTCCTTCGGGGATTCGGCGGGCCCGACGTCCTGAGGGGGGGCCGCAACCGGGACTGCCTGTACGCCTTCGACGGGGTCGGAGGCAACGACCTGGCCATCGGTGGCCCCGGGCACGACTTCCACGACGTCGATCCGGGCGATCAGCTCAGATCGGCCGAAGAGCCCGCTTCCTGCGCCGGCGACTGAGGCGAGAACCTGAATGGCTGACCGCATTCCGCGGTCAAGGCGGTCACCCTTTCGGCCGATACCTCCCATGTGCGCCGTCAGTCGATCGCCCCAGGAGGTGGCGTGGAGGATCGTTCGAACCGGTGGGCGGCCAGGCCCCTCCTCAGCCTGGCACTCCGAGGCGTCGTCCTGGTGGTCCCCATCGCCGCCGGCGTGGGCGTGGCGGCCCTCCTCTCCCGGGTCGTGCCGAGGCCGCCGGACGGCCGGGTGGTCCTGTGGTGGGTCGGCCTCTTCGCGGCCTCGGCACTGACGGCCTGGGCGGTCGACCGATTCGCCAGACGGCTTCTTCCCCTGGCCGTCCTCCTGCAGCTCACGATGCTCTTCCCCGATCGGGCGCCGTCCAGGTTCGCCGTGGCGCGGCGGGTCGGCTCGACCACGACCCTCGAGGAGCGAGTCCGCCTGGCCCGCGAAGCGGGCGACGAGGACGACCCTACCCGGGCCGCCGTCCGCATCCTCGAGCTGGTGGCCGCCCTCAACGCCCACGACCGGAAGACCCGGGGGCACTCGGAGCGGGTTCGGGTCCTCACCGACCTTCTGGCATCCGCCCTGAAGCTTCCTCCCGCCGATCGCGACCGGCTCAGGTGGGCCGCGCTGCTCCACGACATCGGCAAGCTCGAGGTGTCCACAGAGATCCTGAACAAGCCCGGCAAGCCGGAGCCGCATGAGTGGGCGGCGCTGAAGCGCCATCCGGCGGCCGGGGCCCACCTGGCCGGGCCGCTGTTCGAATGGCTCGGCGACTGGGGGAAAGCCATCGAGGAGCACCACGAGCGGTTCGATGGCACGGGCTACCCGTCTGAGCTGTCTGGACACGACATCTCGCTCGGGGGCCGCATCCTGACCGTCACCGACTCGTTCGAGACCATGACCGCCTCGCGCTCCTACAAGAAGCCGATGAGCGTGGCGGCGGCTCGCCGCGAGCTGGCCAGGTGCGCAGGCGAGCAGTTCGATCCCGACCTCGTCCGTGCCTTCATCTCCGTCTCGCTCGGCTGGCTATGGTGGAAGGTCGGCCCCGTGTCCTGGGCTGCACAGCTGCCCTTCATCTCGCTCCGCACCGCCGGGACGACCGTTGCGGGAGCGGCCCGGACGGGCGTCGCCGCGGTGACCCAGGCCGCGGTCGCCGTGGTGGCGCTGGGCGCGGGCGCCTCGCTGCTGTCCCCCTCGCACCACGAAGCCCGGCCGGCGGTGGCCGCCCAGAGCGTCGGAGCCGCCCAGGTCCCCGGCCCTGACGATGCCGAGCCCTCCGCAGACCATGCCCCAGGGGGGCGGGATGGCGGGAACGACACGCCGCCCGGCACGGAACTGGAGGGATCCGAGGGGGCCGGCGGGTCGGCCGGCTCCGACGGGCCAGCCGGCTCCGACGGGCCAGCCGGCTCCGAGGGTTCGACCGGCTCCGGGGGTTCGACAGGCTCAGGGGGCTCCGGCTCCGAGCCCGGCGGCGGTGGGGGCGGGGGCGGCGGCGGAGATCCGGTCGGAGGCCTGGTCGATAGCGTGGGCGGCGTCGTCGATGACACCGTGGACACGGTCGGCGGCGTCGTCGATGACACGGTTGACACGGTCGGCGGCATCGTCGATGACACCGTGGACACGGTCGGCGGCCTCCTGGGCGGGCTCGGCGGCCTCGGCTCCTAGCACC
>CALAEC010000264.1 GCA_937890785.1 uncultured Actinomycetes bacterium | reverse complement strand
CCGACGGCCGAGGACGTCACCCAGGAGGCGTTCATCCACGCCTACCGGTCCCTGGGCCGGTTCCGGGGCGGGTCGAAGTTCTCGACGTGGCTGTTCCGGATCGCCCGCAACTGCGCGGTCGACGCGATCCGGCGGCGGGAGCGACAGCGACGCCGCGACCATGCCGCCGCACCGGAGCCCGAGCCGGAGGTGGATCCGAGCCTCCGCGCGTCGATCGACCAGGCCATCGAGGGGCTTCCCGCGGAGCTCCGGGAGGCCTTCGTCCTGATCGAGGTCATCGGTCTCTCGTACCGCGAGGCCGGGGTGGTGCTCGGGGTCCTCACGGGGACGCTGAAGAGCCGGATGCACCGGGCCCGGCGGCTGCTGGTGACGGCGCTGGAGGAGGCGGACGCCGGTGAGGTGTGACGTGGTCGAGCGGGAGCTGTCGGCCCGGATGGACGGCGCCGTCGACCAGGAGCTCACCGGGGCGCTGTCCTCGCACCTCGCGACGTGTCATCGGTGCCGGGCCTTCCGCGACGGGTCGGCCCGGATCCGCGAGATGACCAGGGTCCGGGCCGCCGAGCCGGTGCCGGACCTGGTGCCGGCGATCATGGCCGAGGTCCGGCGAGGAGCCTCCGTCCGCGCCCGGTGGCAGCGACGGGACTGGGGTCGGGCCGCGGTGGCGTTCGCCGCCGGCCTCGTGACCGCGGCGGTGGTCGCCGGCGGCCTCCCCGGTGTCCGGCGGACGCCTCCGGCGGCCCTGGCTACCGAGATCCCTCGGGGGATCGCCGAGGGAGCCCGGGACGTCACCTCCTACCGCGCGTCGTTCCACATCGTCGAGTTCGGATTCCACCCGGACGTCCCCAGGCGAACGTTCACGGCAGACATCGCCTTCCGGGCCCCGGAGCGGTTCCGCGCTCGGATCACGGACCGCACCGCCTATCCGAGTGACACGTGGCCGAGGAACGACATCGCGCTGGCCGTGGCCGGCGATCGATGGTTCCTCGACGCCCCTCGAGGCTGTCCCCCCGAGGCGCTCCCGGCCTGCGCCCCGGAGGGTCGTGACGTGCTCAGGGCGATGGGTCGTCCGCCGTTCGACGGCCAGGCCGTGCTCCCAACGGACATCGTCCTCCCGGTCCGATCCCTGGCCGGGAGCGAGCGTGTCCGGGTGCGCGGGGAGACCGAAGTCCTGGGCCGGCCCGGGGTCGTCGTGGAGCTGGCCTACCGGGATGCCTCGGCCCTGTTCGCGTTCCTACACGCCGGCGGGATGTGGCGACCGTTCCTCCCCCACGACCGCGTGCTCGTGACCCTCGAGGAAGGGTCCTGGTTCCCGCTGGCCTATGAGGTGCGTGACGAGACGGGCCGGGCCGTGTTCCGGGCCGAGGTCCGTTCGCTCGGACGCGGACCGGACTCCGCGTGGGTGCCCTACCTGGGGACCGGCAGGGTCCGCGACTTCGGGTTCGTCGACGCCCCGTTCGCGTCGGTGGTCCGCGGGGTCCCCGCGCCGGCGAGGACCGCCGGACTCGATCCGTACCGGGCCGGCCGCATCGGGGGCCACGCGGTGCTCTCCTACGCCGCCGGGCTGTCGTGGCTGGTGGTCCGGTCCGCCACGGAGGGAGGCGGCTCCGGCTCGATGCCGGGGGTCGCGGCCGAGCGCGTGGCCCTGGCCGACGGGGGGGTCGGCTACTACGAGCCGGCCACAGCCACGGCCGGGCGACGGGTATTCGTGCGGGGCGACGAGGCGGTCGCCCTCGAGTCGAACCTCCCCAGGGATGCGCTCCTCGACGTGGCTGCCTCGATCCCTGGCCCCGGCGCCCCGATCGTCGACGCGGAGCTCGGCCGGGTCTCACTCGACGAGGCTCTGGCCGTGGCGCCGTACGCCGTCCTGCCCACGCATCTCCCGCCCGAGTACCGGCTGACCGCCGCCACCGTCGACGCGTCGGGGGTGACGTTCCACTTCCGTCGCCCCGGCGCCGAGCTGGATGGCGGCGGTGTGCGGCTATTCCAGGCCGCCGGGGAGCCGTTGCCGCCCCCGCTGGAAGCCGAGGTGGTGGCGGTGCGGCTCCGCGGGGTCGACGGCCGGTACTCGCCGGCTCGAGGCGAGCTGGAGTGGGTCGAGGGAGGCGTGTACCGCTCCCTCGGCGGGGGCGCGGTCGACCTTGAGGGCCTCCTTCGGGTGGCCGAGTCTCTGGAGCCGGCATGAAGCGCGCCGCCGCGATCGTCGCGGCGTTCGCGGCGGGCGTCGTCGTGGGAGCCGCCCTGCTCCTGTCCCTCCCCGTGCCCGGCGTCCCGGATGCGCCCGGAGGAGCCTCCCTCCGTCGGGACGCCGTGGTCGGTGAGGCGCCGGTCTCAACCCTGCTGGCGTGGACGCCGGGGCGGCTCCCCGATGGGTACGCACGGGCGGTGCGGGAACTGCGCGCCGTTCGGTCCGTGACCGTGGTCCGGAGCGGGGTGGCCTGGATGGATCGATGGCGGGACCAGGCGGGCCCGCCGCGGGCGTCGGCTCCGACCTACCGGGTGCCGGTGGAGGTCGCCTCGATCGATCGTCGGTCGTATGCGGCGTTCGTGCCCCCGGCCGACCGGGGCATCGTCACGGGACTTCGAGGGGCCATCCTTGGGCGGACGTTCGCTCGGATGCACGACGTCGGACCGGGCGGGACCGTGGTCCTCGGGGGGCGGCGGGTCGAGGTGGAGTCCGTGGTCGACGACGAGCTCGTGGGGGCGCACGAGGTGGTGGTCCCGGTCCGGATCGGGAGTCGCCTGGGGATCGACCGCCCCCGGTACATGCTGATCGCCCCACGCACGACGGCGGGCAACCTCGAGGGGAAGGTGCGGGGAGCGGTGCCCCCGGGCGTGCGGGTGCGGGTCCGGGCCCCCGGGGAGACCCCCGTGTTCCGCCATGGGGACGCGGTCCTGGCCCAGTCCCGGGTCAAGGAGGTGTTCGGCGAGTTCGCGGGACGCCCGCGTCCCGACGGCACCGTGGCGGTGCATCCCTCATGGGTCGGCGCGAACATCCGGACCGCCCGCGTGCCGGTTCTCGGGGAGATCCGGTGCCACCGACTGGTGATCCCTCTGGTGCGGGCGGCCCTGGAGGACCTGGTGGGCCGGAACCTCGGCCACCTCGTCGATCCCGCCGATTACGGTGGCTGCTACTACCCGCGCTTCATCGGACAGGATCCCGGCACGGGCCTGTCGCGCCACTCCTGGGGGATCGCCATCGATATCAACATCTCGCAGGGCCTCACGGGACGCCAGCCGACCATCGACCGCCGGGTGGTCGAGGCGTTCGAGGCCCAGGGCTTCAAGTGGGGCGGCGAGTTCCTGATCCCGGACGGAACGCACTTCGAGTTCGTCCGTTTCCCCTGACGGTCCCACCGGTCCGGTTATCGTGAGGCGGTGAGAAGCCTCCGGCTCGTCGTCAAGGGTCTAGCTATCGCATTGCTGATGGGCGGGTTCTGGGGCGTGGGCTGGGGTGCTCTAACTGGAGGGTGCGTCGGCTGCGGAGTCGTGAACGGCATCACTGGTGGCGTCCTGAGCTTCGCCCTCCTGGCGACCGCGTATGTGTGGCTGACTCGAAGTTCGAAAGGCAGACTGCTGGTCGCCACAGGGAAGATCGGCCTCGGTCTTCGGCGGATGCTTCTCGTCGCTTCCGTCCTCGGGCTCATGTACTCCATCGCGGCATACCTGGTGAGTGACTCCATCCCACTCGCCCTTCTCGCCGGCGTAGCGATCGGGGTGGGCGTATTCGTGGTCGTGCCAATCATCGCGTGGCGGGTCCTGAAACCGGAACTCGCCCTCTGATGTTCGCGACTCGCTTCTGCGGTCCGGGCTCCGGGGCTGGGATTCGAACCCAGACTCGAGGCTTCAAAGGCCCCTGTGCTCACCTGCTTACACCACCCCGGAAGGACGGCCTACCAAGTATCGCGTAGCCGATTCAGGACGTCAGAATTCGGCGCTCAGGCTCCCTGCGGAAGAGATCTCCCCAGAATGCTCGACGATTCCTTCGAACCA
>CALAEC010000263.1 GCA_937890785.1 uncultured Actinomycetes bacterium | reverse complement strand
GTCGGCCAGCATCAGTTGGGGCTCGACGCCGTCCCGGAGCGTCCGAGACACGTCGAAGAGGTGGGTCTCGTCGTGGTCAAGCAGGAGCAGCTCGGCCGGCCCCAAGGCGGCCACCTGGTGCGAGATCTCCGAGCCGATCGAGCCCCCGGCGCCGGTGATCAGGACACGGCGGCCCCGGAGGATCCCGGCCACGGCCTCGAGGTCGGTCTCCACGGGCTGGCGGCCCAGGAAGTCGTCGATGCGCAGGTCCCGGACGTCGCGGATGCTGACCCGGCCGCCCACGAGGTCGCGGACCGAGGGCAGGACCTTCAGCACGACCTCGGCCTGCTCGCAGCACGCCACCACGTCTCGGACCAGCTCGCCGTTCGCCGAGGGGATCGCCAGGATCACCTGGTCAACGGTCAGGGCCGCGACGAGGTCGGGGATGTCGGCTCGAGCGCCCAGCACCCGGACCCCGTGGATGGTGCGGCCGCGCTTCCGCCCGGCGTCGTCCACGATCCCAACTGGATGCAGGCCCAGGGCGGGGTTCCGGACGATGTCCTTGATCACCATCTCGCCGGCGTCCCCGGCCCCTACGATCAGCACCCGCTTCGGTTCCGGCGCGTCGGTGCGCCGGCGCCAGGCGAACAATCGGCTCTGGAACCGGATCGCTCCGAATCCGACCAGCGACAGCAGGATCCCGAACACGACAACAGACAGCGGGAGGGCTCGTCCGTCCCCGGCGAGCAACTCGTTGAGGAGCACGACGCCCCCGCCGGCCGTGCCGCTGGCCAGGATCACCCGGCGGGCCTCCTCGACGCTGGCGTACCGCCACATGTGGCCGTACAGCCGGAACCCCAGGTTGGCGGCCAGGTGCATGGCCACCAAGAGGGGGGTGAACGTCCAGAAGCTGCTCCAGAACCTAGAGGGGACCGACCCCTCGAACCGGAGCACCAGCGGGATCAGGTAGGCGACCATCGTGACGCCGACGTCGAGCAGGACCAGCGGCACGTCCCGCCGCAGGTGCGCCACGATCCTGCCTGGGAGCGTCGCCCGCCGAACGGCGTCGAGGTCGAACTTCGGTGGAGGCGTGCCGGAGAGGCCCATCGGTCAGCCATGCTACGGATGACCCTTGCGCCCCTCGTCGTGCGACCTGCGTATCTTGTTTACCGCGCAATGCGTATGCGCTCCTACGCCTCCGGGGGGACACTGACAACCCTCATGGACCCACATCCGGAAGCGAACCCGGCGGACCAGCCAGACGAACAGGCCGCGCCCATGACCGTGGACCGGAAGTACCGGCCGTCGAAGGTCGCCGAGGTTCTCGAGCTGGACATGGGGGACGGCCTGATCCTGTACAACCACGACTCCAGCCTGGTCCACCACCTGAACCCGTCGGCTGCACTGATCTGGCATCTGTGCGACGGGCAGGCCTCCGTCGGGGAGCTGTCCAAGGAGATCGCCGAGGAATACGGCCTGCCGGGGGCCGAGGTCGAGGCGCAGGTGGCCTCAGTCATCGCCGAGTTCGACGCCCTCGACCTGGTCGAGGATGCCGGTCGGCCGTCGCCGAACGGCGATCCGAGGACCCGATGAGGGCCTACGTCGCGAATCGTAGAACAGGGATGGAGACCACCCTGACCTGCGTCTTTCCCCTCCCACCCATCCGGCGGGTCTGCGGAGAACTTACGCCCGCCCTCGTATCGTCAGGCTCAGCGAGGCTCCCTACCATCGGGAGACCGAGAGGACGCTAGGAGAGTTATCAGATGGCTGACAACGAGAGGAACGAGCTGAACCGCCGGGAGTTC
>CALAEC010000262.1 GCA_937890785.1 uncultured Actinomycetes bacterium | reverse complement strand
TGGAGGCGTTCGTCGATCTCGTCGGTACCGGAGGCGAGCGCGTGGACCTCGACCGGGCCGTCCTTGCCGCGGCCGCCGAGGCCTGTCACCGCCTGGCGACCGGTTCCCGGCTCCGGATCCGTCACGCCGGCTGAGTTCTTTCGGACAATTCGGCATCATCCATCCCGAATCGGGGATTGACAGGTGCCTGCCTGATGGGGGACCGTTGCTCCGGTCCCGAGAGTCCTCGGGCCGAGGTGCTTGCTACCGCACATGCCGGCGCGGACGGAGCGAGCCTGGAACGTGCGCCGGGAACTGGAGAACACGTTGATGCGTCGATTCGTGCCTGGGCTCATCGCACTGTCGATCCTGTCTGTCGCCCCCACCGTGAACGCGTCGCACTCAGCGTTCGCCACAGGAGATCTGTTCGTCGGGGTGGGGAGCAATAGCGTCCAGTGGCGACATCCCGACGGAAGTCCCAACCAGACCATGACCACCTTCGTGAGCTCACCGACCACCACGGGCATGGCCCTGGATCTCTCGGACAACCTCCTGGTGACGGGATACACGTCGAACGCCATCAGTCGCTTCGACACGACCGGGGTGGCAACGGGCACGTTCGGCGATGGGTTCAACTCGCACCCGGAGTCGATCTCCTTCGACACATTCGGGAACGCCTACGTGGGCCAGGAAGGCGGCAGCCGGGACATCCTGAAGTTCGACGCGGCGGGCGCCTTCGTGAGGGCCTTCGACGCCGTCCCCGACGGCAGGAAGGGGACCGACAGACTGGATGTCGGAACCGACCAGTGCACGATCTACTACACGGGCGAGAGCAAGGCCATCCGCCGGTTCGACGCGTGCGCGAACGCGCAGCTTCCCAACCTGGTCTCGGGGCTGCCCGGGAAGGCGGCCTTCGACGTGAAGGCCCTCATCGGTGGGGGAGTCCTGGTGGCCGACACCGAGGCCATCCATCGCGTGAACGCCTCGGGCGCGATCGTGCAGAGCTACGACCAGCAGGGACAGAACTGCTGGACGGCGCTCAGCCTGGACGTCACCACCGCGACGTTCTGGGCCGGTGATCGCTGCTCGTCCACGGTGTCCAGGTTCTCCATATCCTCCGGAACAGTGCTGGCGACCTTCAACGCCGGCACCAGGACGAGTGTTCAGGGTCTCGCCGTCGCCGGAGGGTTGACGGCGGCGACAGCCGCGGACGTCTCGGTGGCCATCACCGACACCCCCGACCCCGTGTCCCCCTCGAGACCGGGTGAGCCCACCTACGTCCTGCACCGGGCCGCCGTGGCGAACGGGGGCCCCGGCCTCGCCCGTGGGGTCTCGTTCACCGCCTCGGTGACCGGCGGCACCATCCACCAGGCGTCAGGTGCCGGATGGGCGTGCTTCCCAGGGACCACGACGGTCGCGTGCACCCGATCGACGGCGCTCGGGATCGGTGCCGCGGCGGCCCCGATCGACATCGTCGTGCAGGTCTCCGAGGAGGCCGCGAGCATCGCGGTGAACGCGCGGGTCACAGCCAACGAGGCCGACCCCGCGCCTGAGAACAACACGGACGTGGAAACCACGACGATCGGTCAACCGGTCAGGAACCGCGCCATCTCGTTCTGCCCCGACACGGGATGCACGCTGGATACCGACCCCTTCAATACCGGCCCCTCGAGCGACGACAACACGATCACGCAATTGGACGCGGAGGGTGGGGGCGAGGGCAGCGTCGTCTTCATCACCGAGACTTTCCCGGCGGTCTTCGAGTGCGGTTCTGTCTCGGACGATCAAGAGATCAACTTCATGCCCCCCGAAGGCCTCACCGACCCGAACAACCCCGCCGTGGTGACGGTCGATCTGGCCTCGTCAGCTGGGACCCGCGGATCGAACACGAGGCCATGCACGGTCAAGAATGGCGTGGTCGTGGAGATCCCGCCGTGCATCGCACCGGGTGTGGCGAACCCGGCTCCCTGCCTCGATGATGTGGCCATCGGAGGAGGAGTCATCACGACCACGACGCTCTGGCTCTCCGGTGACCCGCCGATGAAGCACTAGCGGGCCTCCGCCGGGGCCGGCAACGGCACCCTGGGGACCGCGACCACGCCGAGTCGGGAGAAGAGGTCCCGGCTCTCGATCTCGATCTCCGGTGCCGGAGTCCGTCCGCTGAGCCTGCCGAGCTGGCCCAGCGCCAGGAGTGTGGCGGCCACCTCGTGATCGGCGTCCGCAGCCCGGGCCAGTCCGAGGCTCGACTCGAGCGCTCGCCCCGCTCCTTCCAGGTCTCCCGTCTGCATCTGCGCGTAGCCGCGGACCCGGTGGATGAGCGGTCCGCGTGTCGCGGATCCTCCCTCCTGTCCCGTGGACAGCCGCACGATCGTCGCAAGGGCTTCCGCACCCTTTCCCTGCAGAACGAGAGCTTCGGCCAGCCGGACGTCCGTCTCGAGGACCAGGTCCGCCGCGCCCACGTCCGCGAATCCGGCCCGCGCCCGTTCCAGGAGCGATCGCGCCGGCCCGAACTCGCCCCTACGAGCCGCGATCCGACCGGCCAGGAGCCTGGCGTAGGCCATGCCCCAGAGGTGGCCGGCGGCCTGCCAGACCCGAAGCGCCTCCGTACAGGCCCGGTCGGCTTCAGCCAGACGGCCCTGCTCCAGGAGGATCTCCCCGAATCCCGCCGTGGCCACGGCCGCGTTCACCTGGTCGCCCGTCCTCGACCAGGCGTCTCGAGCCCGGACGTAGCGGTCGAGCGCCCGGTCCCACCGCCCCTCCCAGAAGGCGAAGCCGGCCATGTTGTTGAGGACCGTGGCCTGGCCGCCGAGGTCCTCCAGCTCCTCGTAGATCCGCAAGGCGTCATCCGAGTACGTTGCCTCCTCGGGCTTCCCCACGTCGACCAGCGCCCAGTCGAGCAGGTAGTACGCGTGTGCCAGAGCTTCCCGCTCGCCGGCGGCCCGGGCTTCCTCGATCGCCGAACGGCACCAGGCGATCGCGTCGGCGTGACGCCCCTGTGCCTGCCGCACCGCCGCGTACCACACCCTGAGCTGGGCCCGCTGTCGAGCCGCCTCGTCCCCGCCCACCCCCTCCAGCCTGCGCAGCCCTCGCGTGAACCACCTGAGGGCCTCCGAGTACCGTCCCGAACGATCCGGGATCCAGCCCTGCTTCAGGAGGAGCCGAGCCTCGGCCACCGGCTCCCCGGCCGCCATGCTGCGACCGGCGCGGTAGGCGGCTTCCGCCCGCGGGTAATCACCCAGACGCTCGCGGACATCGCCCAACTCTTCATAGAGCTCGAAGCGGATCTCGCTCGGGATCTCCCGGACATGCCGGGCAGCGGCCATCGCCCGTTCGTAGAGCGTCGCCGCTTCGACGTTTGCGTAGATGGTGCTGGCTCGTTTCGCGGCCACCCTCGCGTTCAGCCAGGCGGCGTCGTACCGCCCCGCCTCGAAGTAGTGGAACGAGAGGAGGGCTGCCTCGTCCTGAAGGTTCGGGTACGCGATCTGCTCGATCCTGGCAGCCACACGGGCATGCAGAAGGCGCCGGAGCCGGAAGGGGAGGCCCTCGTAGGCGACGTCCCGGATGAGGTCGTGCTGGAAGCGGAACGTCCCCGACGGGTCCCTGATCAGGAACTCCGCCATGGCGCTCCAGAGCGGCTCCTCGGACCGCACCTCGACGTCCACCACCGCGTCGAGCAACTCGCCCGGGAACGCCGATCCGAGGACCGCAGCGCGCCGGAGCGCCGTTCGCTCCCTGGGAGCGAGCCGGTCGATGCGGGCCGCGATCGCCGCCTCGACGGTGTCCGGCAGCTCGTCGATCGTCCCGCCCTCGTGGGCCACCGCCAGGAGTTCACGGAGGAAAAGGGGATTGCCCCCGGACCGCTTCCTCAGCGTCGCCAGCTCGTGGGGCGCCAGCGGCGATTCCTCCGAGGCGGCCTCGATCAGCGCCGTTGCCGCGGCGGCGTCGAGCGGCTCGGGTCGGAGGATGGTGGCGTGCGGTGGCGCCGCGAAGGCGGTGGGCCCGTCACGGCGAGTCACGCAGATCAACCAGGGCGCACCCGAGGCCGCCTCCACCAGGCGTGCCAGGAGATCCGCGGAGGCCTCGTCGATCCAGTGGGCATCCTCGAACGTCATGAGCGTTGGCTCGGTGAGGATGGCGAGCAGGAGCTGGACGACGGTCTCCTCGAGCCTCGGCCGCCGGAACTCCTCCTCGAGCCGCTCGACCTCGGCCGTGGGGGCCATGTCGACGCCGAGGGCGAGCCCGACCAGCGGGAGCCAAGGCCCGACCATGGGCGCCTCCCGCCGGGCCACCTCCTCGAGCGCGCCCGCCGCCCGTCCGGGGTCGGCGTCGGAACATTCGAGCGCCTCTCGGAGGAGCGCATGGAACGGGAAATATGGGGTCGAGGACTCGTACGGCTCGCAGGAGGTCCCCAGATTGGTGGCGGCAGCGCCGCGACGCCGCAGCTCCTCGATGAGACGGGACTTGCCGATCCCGGCGTCGCCGATCACCTCGACGATCCCACCTCGGCCCTCTCGGGCGGACCCCATGGCGTCCAGGAGGATCCGGATCTCCCGATCCCGACCGATCAGCGGCATGTCGGTCTCGCCGCCGCCCCGCCTGGTCCCGGTGACCGGACCCAGCCGAAAGGCCTGGAGCGGCCGCGACTTCCCCTTGACGCGGATGGGCTCGAGCGAGGACACGGTGAACGTCGTCCGCGATCGCTCGAACGGGTCACCGGTCGTGAGGACCTCACCGGGCGCCGCGGCGGCCATCAGGCGCGCCGCCACGTTCACCGCGTCTCCCATCACGGTGTAGGTCCGCCGGTACGCGGGCCCGATATCGCCGGCGAACACTCGTCCTCGATTCACCCCGATCCGCAACGGAAGGGAGAGCTCAGCGTCGGCGATGCCGCGAACCGCCAGGAGCAGCCGCTCCTCGTCCTCCCCGGTCGCCATCGGCGCCCCGGCCACCAGGATGAGCTTCCCTCCGTCGCGGTCGATGTCGGTACCGAGGAACGCCACGCCACGATCGTCGACCGACCTCTGGACCTGCCGCACCAGCGCATCGAGCGCCTCGGCGGCGGCGTCCGGGCCGGACCGCTCGATCAGGGAACCGACCCCCTCGAACCGGAGGAACGCGAGCGTGACCCTCCGGTGCTCGGCTTCGGGCCCTCCCGAAGAGAGATGCGCTCTGATCGCGGACGGGACGAATCCGTCCAGGACCGCTGGAACCGAGCGCGGGGGAGGGACGACATCCTGTGGGGCCACGCCGGGCGGGCGTGCCAGGAGAATCCCGTCACCCTCAGCGCGACCAAGCGACCGCCTCGGAAGCGATCCGGCGGTGTTCGGACTCAGAAGGATCTGGCCCGCCTTCGCGCCTGCCTCCATCATCACGGTCTCGGTGGCGCCGAGGCCGGAGACGATCAGCTCGCGATGCGACCCCCCGATGAGGAAGAAGTGGAACGTGTCGCTGTGCACGCCGACCGACATGCGCAACGCGACCCGGCCCGAGGAGGTGTCGATGCGGCCGACCTCCCGGAGGAGCCGTCGCATGCCGACCGCGGCCTGACAGGCCCTGAGCGCGTGACGCTCCTCGGAGAACCAGAGCAGCAGCGCGTCGCCGCCAAACTTCAGCAGGCTCCCGCCGTGGGCGTACGCCACCTCGAGAAGCCGGCTGAAGCACGCTCCGATCGCCTCGGCCAGCTCCTCCGCACCGACCTTGCCACGTCGGGCCAGCCGCTCTGAAAGCTGCGTGAATCCGCTGATGTCCACGAAGGCCAGCGAGCCGTCCAGCTCGCGGACCCGAACGTCCGGTTCCTCCGCCACCCAGTCGAGGAGGAGACGAGGAAGGTAGGGGAGGAGGGCCTCCGATGTCCCGCCCGATCCACCGGTCATCGCTGGGAGCCCTCCTCCGGACCTGTCGAGTCTACCGGGCGAGGGCGGCCGTTCAGGACAGCTTGGCGATGCTGCGTCTGCGGCCCACGGGCTCGACCTCGATCGAGGCCGGGAATTGATCCTTCACCTGCTCGGCGTGGGTGATGACGAACAGCTGGTGGAACCGGCCGGCCAGCCGCCCCATGGCCCGAACGAACAGGTCCTTCCGTTCGACATCGAGTGAG
>CALAEC010000261.1 GCA_937890785.1 uncultured Actinomycetes bacterium | reverse complement strand
GTTGAAGTCGTCGTCCCGCTCGTACTGCATGAACACCAGGTTCCAGATCTCCAGGTAGCGCTCCTCGGAGGCATCGGGCCCGCCGTCGGGCCCGTACCTCGAGCCGCGGTCGACGAAGATCTCCGAGGATGGCCCGCACGGTCCAGCCACCCCCATCGACCAGAAGTTGTCGAACTTCCCGCGCTCCGCCACCGGAACCTGGTCGATGGGACGGTCGCGTCGGACGATGCGCTCGGCCGGGAGGTACTCGAGCCACCGCTTCACGGCTTCGTCGTCCTCCACGTAGACCGTGGCCCACAGCCGCTCGGGGTCGAGCCCGTACCGCCCGGTGACGATCTCCCAGGCCAGGTCGATAGCGCCGTCCTTGAAGTAGTCGCCGAAGGAGAAGTTCCCCAGCATCTCGAAGAACGTCATGTGCCGGATCGTCCGCCCGACGTTCTCGATGTCGGTGGTCCGGAACGACTTCTGGACGCTGGCCGCCCGCGGGTACGGCGGCTCCTGCTGGCCGAGGAAGTACGGCTTGAACTGGACCATCCCGGCCGTGGTCAGCAGCAGCGAGGGGTCGTTCGGGATCAGCGAGGAAGAAGGCACCACGGTGTGCCCACGCTCCTCGAAGAAAGAGAGGAACGCTCGACGAATGTCCGCTCCACGCATCGAGGCCAGTGTAGCGGCGGCCGATCAAGCGAGCCTCCCCACCCCCCGATACCCCTACAGAGACACAGAAGATGGACACGGACGCCACCCACGGCCCGGGGGCGCCGGCGGCCGCCGGCGCGCCCGGCGTGCTCGAGGCCTTCCTGGCGCGCTCGAGCGAGGCCGTCCTGGTCACCGACCACCACGGCAGGATCACCATGATCAACCCCCCCGGCGAGCGCCTGTTCGGCTACGAGCTCGGCGGGCTCGTGGGGCAGCCGGTCCAGGAGCTGTTCCCCGGCGGCCTGCCGTCCCCGGAGCGTCCCGACGGCGGCCCTGAGCGTCGCTGGCGCGAGGCCGAGCTCACCGTTCGCGGCCGGCGCCGCGACGGCTCGGAGATCCCGCTTCAGGTCAGCGTCACGTACCCCGACCACGGCGGCGGGTACGCCTCGGTGGTCTTCTTCCGCCCGGCGGAGACACCGGCGGCGCCCGAGCGCTCGTTCGAAGCGGCGGCCGGCTCGGCTCCCGCGCCACTGCAGGATCCGCTCACCGGGCTCCCGGGGGTGGTGCTGTTCATGGATCGCCTCAGCGTGGCCCTGGCCGGCTCGGCCCGGAGGTCCTCGCAGGTCGCGCTGCTGCTCCTCGACATCGACCGGTTTCGGCTCGTCAACGACAGCTACGGCAGAGACATCGGCGACAAGGTGCTGATCGGCGTGGCGGAGCGTCTCTTCGGCGTGCTCCGGCCCGGGGACAGCCTCGCACGGGTGAGCGAGGACCAGTTCGCCATCCTGTGCGACGACATCGCCAAGGCCGAGGGGGCAGCCACGATCGCCGCCCGGGCCCACGCCGCCGTGTCCGAGCCGTACTCGTTCGAGGGCGAGACGGTCACGGTGAGCTCGAGCCTGGGGTTCGCGGTGGGCTCCGGGCAGCTGAGCTCCCCCGAGTCCCTGTTCCGTCGGGCCGAAGAAGCACTCGACCGGGCCAAGGATCGAGGCCCGGGGACCCTCCAGTCGCACGACCCGGCCACGGCGGCGACCGAGAAGGCCGAGGCGCCCGCGCAGGAGCCGACGGCCCAGCCGCAGGCCGTCAGCGAGCCCCCGCCGCAGGAGGCAGCGCCCGAGCCGGTGGCGGCCATGGCTGCCACCGAGCCGGCCCGTCGCGCGTCCCCGCGGCCGGAGCCGGCCCCGGCCTCCACGCCGGAGCCCCCGCCCGCTCCCACGGGTCAGAGCCGGTTGATCGACGCGCTCCACCGAGGGGAGTTCCGGCTGGCCTACCAGCCGATCGTCCGGCTGCAGTCGGGCCGGATCGCGGGGGTCGAAGCGCTCCTGCGGTGGCAGGACCCCGAACGGGGACTCCTCGGCCCGGCAGAGTTCATGTCGGAGGCCGAAGAGACCGGACTGATCCACCACATCGGCGCCTGGGTCCTGGGTGAGGTCACCGCCGAGGCGGAGCGGCTCCAGACCGCCCACCCCGACGGGGGGCCGCTCATGCTGTCGATCAACCTGTCCGCGCGGCAGTTCGAGTCGCCCGACTTCGTGGGCGTGGTCGAGGGGATCCTGGCCGGCTCCCGGATCGACCCGGGGACCCTGTACATGGAGATCGGCGAGAGCAGCGTGATGGAGGACACCGACGCGGCGGCGGCTGTGCTCTCGGAGCTCCGCAAGGTCGGGGTGCGGGTCAGCATCGACGACTTCGGCACGGGCTACTCCTCACTGATGCACCTGAACCGCTTCCCGATCGACTTCCTGAAGATCGACCGGTCGTTCATCGATGGGCTGGACCGCGACCCCAGCGCCGGGAACATCGTGACCGCCGTGATCAGCATGGCCCACGCGCTGGGACTCCCGGCGATCGCCGAGGGCGTGGAGACCGCCGAGCAGCTGTACACGCTACGCCGGCTCGGGTGCGATTACGCGCAGGGATACCTGTTCGCGCGCCCCCAGCTGCTGCCGGAGACCCTCAGGCTCCTGGCGTCCGACCCGACCTGGTAGTCAGCGGCGCGGTTCCCAGGAGAAGAACCGAGCGGCCAGGATCGCCCCGGCCAGCCCCCAGGCCCCCAGGATCAGGAGGTGCTGGCCCTCGAACCCCGAGCCCGACACGCTGAAGTACGCGGAGTTCATGGCCTCGGCGAAGTGGTACACGGGGAACAGCTTGGCCACGGTCACGTACCAGGCGTTGGGGTCCTGGATGGGGATGAAGATTCCCGACAGGAACAGCAACGGGAGGATCGAGGCGTTGACGATGGCCGGCGAGGCGTCGGCGTTGGGGATCACTGAGGTCAGGGCCAGGCCCAGCGCCGAGAAGCTGGCTGCCCCCACGGCCATGGTGACCAGGAACGCCGGGAGCGTGTCGGTGGGCACCTCGGCGTCGTAGAACAGGGCTCCGAAGGCCACCACGATGATCACCAGGAGCACCGTGACCAGCACGGCATGGAGGATCCGGCCGACCATGAACGACCAGGACGCCAACGGGGTCCCCCGGATCCGCTTCAGGATGCCCGCGTCCCGGGTGAACGAGATGTTGATGGCCAGGTTGGTGTACGTGGCGGTGATGATGGCGAACGTGAGGATGGCCCCCACGTAGAACGTCGACGTGTTGACCTCCCGGCCGGCCACGGGCACCGTCCCGGTCCCGAACAGCGCCGTGAAGATCACCAGGAACATCAGGGGGAACGCGAACGTGAAGAAGGCGTTGGCCGGGTTCCGCCAGAACGCCTTGTTCGTGTACCGGACCACCCGGAAGGCCTGGGTCAGGTCGCTCATTCCGCTCCCGCCTCCCCCTCGGTGATCTGGAGGTAGATGTCCTCCAGGGTCGGCCTGGCCACTTCCAGGGCATCCAGGCGGACCCCCCGGTCCACCGCCCATCCGGTCAGCTGATGGAGCGTCCCGGTCGGGTCCGTGGTGGTCAACTCGACCAGGCCGTCGGTGATGGTGGCCCCCGCCCGGAGCGGCTCCGGCAGGTCCCCGGCGTCCGCCGGGAGCCGGAACCGGAGACGGGTGGCGGCAGTGTCCCGCCCCCCCAGTGTCCCCGGTGGGCCCTGGGCCACGATCCGGCCGTCGGCGATGATGGCCACCTCGTCGGCCAGGTTCTGGGCCTCGTCCATATAGTGGGTGGTCAGGAAGACCGTCTTCCCCAGATCCTTGAGGTTCCGGATGACGTGCCACGCCCCCCGGCGGGCGGCCGGGTCGAAGCCGGTGGTGGGCTCGTCGAGGAACAGCAGCTCCGGGTCCCCGGCCAGGGCCACCGCGACGTCGAGCCGGCGCTGCTGTCCTCCGGACAGCTTGCCCACCCGGGCGTCTCGCTTCTCGGTGAGGCCCACCACCTCCACGATCTCGTCGACGGGCCGGGGGTCGGGGTACAGCCTCCGATAGAGCTCGATCGTTTCGGCGACGGTGAGGTACACGTCCACGCCCGTCGACTGGAGGACGATCCCGATGCGGGCCTTCATCCGGCGGTCCCGCCGAGCGGGGTCGTCGCCCAGGACCGACACACTCCCTGAGGTCCGGGACCGGAACCCCTCGCAGATCTCCACCGTGGTGGTCTTCCCCGCGCCGTTCGGCCCCAGGAAGGCGAACACGCCGCCCTCCGGGACCTCGAAGCTGATCCCGGCCACGGCCTCGACGTCGCCGTACCGCTTGACCAGGTCCCGGACGACGATGGCGCTCACGGCCGGGGCTCGACGCGCTCCCCGAGTGAGGAGCGGATCTCCGCCTCCTTCTCCGCGGCGGCCCGGCGTCCGTCCTCGACCGACATCCGGACGACCTCCATCACGCCGCCCAGCCGCTCGGCCGCGCGGGCGGCCACGTTCTCCGGAGTCAGCTTCTCCCGCTGCCGGCGCAGCCACCTGGCCCCGTAGTAGGCGGCCGCCACCCCCACGCCGATCCAGAACAGCCGCCTCATCGGCTCGACCGCTCCCGGAAGGCACGCAGCGCCTGCTGGGCGCCGTGCCCGTAGGAGATCGCCTTGATCAGCGGCGTCGACACGAACTGATCGACCAGGCCGCTGATTCGCTCCACGGTCCGGGTCACGTTGCCCACGGACACCAGGAGGTCGTCGGAATGCTCCAGGTTCTTGTTCATGGTGATCACCGAGGTGCGGACCTCGCCGAGGAGCGGCACGGTCTCCTGGCGGATCCCGTCGATGAGCTCCCGGGTCGTATCGAGCACCCGGAACATGCCCAGGGAGACGACCACGAGGACCAGGACGAGGACGGCCCAGGCCACCGCGGCGATGATCGCCGCCCACTCACCGACCGACACGGGCTCTCCTCACGGGCGCCGATTCTCGCAGGTCCGATCGACCCCGGCCAGCCTCACTCCCCTTCCTCGCCCTGATCGGACGGTTCGTAGTAGCGACGTCCCTCGAACTGGGCCGGCCGGTACTCCTGCTCGACGACGTGGCCGGGGTGGTCGTGCGGATACCTGTACCCCTTCCCGTGCCCGAGCTTCCGAGCCCCCGGGTAGTGCGTGTCCCGCAGGTGGAGCGGCACCGGGTCGGCCGAAGCGGCGTCGGCTCGGGCCTTGCCGATCGCGGTGATCACGCTGTTCGACTTCGGCGCTCGGGCCAGGTAAATGGTGGCGTGGGCCAGGTTGATGATGGCCTCCGGCAGCCCCACGTACTCGACCGCGTGGGCCGCCGCGGTGGCTACCAACAGAGCCCGGGGGTCGGCCATCCCGATGTCCTCGGAGGCGTGGACGACCATGCGCCGGGCGATGTACCGGGCGTCCTCGCCGGCCTCGACCATCCGGGCCAGCCAGAACAGGGCGGCGTCCGGGTCCGACCCGCGGATCGACTTGATGAACGCGGAGATGACGTCGTAGTGGGCGTCGCCCTGGCGGTCGTACACGACGGCCTTCTGCTGAACGGAGGCTTCGGCGAGCGGCAGGTCCACATCGGACCGGCCGGCGGCCACCGCGGCGAGCACCGAGGCCTCCAGGCCGGTCAGGGCGATGCGGGCGTCGCCGCCGGCGACCTGCACGAGGTGGTCGAGAGCCTCCTCCGTCACCTTGACGTCGTGCTCACCGAGGCCTCGCTCCCGATCGGTCAGCGCCCGGTCCAGGAGCATGCGGATGTCCTCCTCCGAAAGGGGTTCCAGCCGGAGGAGGATGCACCGGGACAGGAGCGGGGTCACCAGCGAGAAGTAGGGGTTCTCGGTGGTGGCCCCGATCAGCGTGATCGTGCCGTCCTCGACGGCCGGAAGGAGAACGTCCTGCTGGGCCTTGCTCCATCGGTGGACCTCGTCGACGAAGAGGACCATGGGAAGCATCGAGTCTCGGGCCTTCTCCATGACCTTCCGCGCGTCGGCCACGCCGGACGAGACCGCCGAGAGCTGGACCAGCTCGGACCCCTCGGCCATGAGGAAGGCCAGCGAGGTCTTCCCGGTCCCGGCCGGCCCCCACAGGATCACCGAGGGGAGGTTGCCGGTTCGGACCAGCTCGGTGAGCGGTTTCCCATCACCGATCAGGTGACGCTGGCCCACCACCTCGTCGAACGAGCGAGGGCGCATCCGTGCCGCCAGCGGCTCCGCCACGGGACAAAGCCTACGCGGGCCGGCTCAGTCCGGCCGAGGCACGAGGCGGAGGCCGAGCTCGCGGAGCTGTTCCTCGTCGACCGGAGCCGGGGCGCCGGTCAGGAGGTCGGCCCCGGACTGGGTCTTGGGGAACGCGATGACCTCACGGATGTTCGTCTCACCGGCCAGGACCATGGCCGTCCGGTCCAGACCGAAGGCGATGCCGCCGTGCGGGGGCACGCCGTACCGGAAGGCCTCCAGGAGGAACCCGAATCGGGCCTCGGCCTCGTCCGGAGCAAACCCCAGGGCCTCGAACACCTTCCGTTGTAGGTCGGGCCGGTGGATCCGGATCGATCCCCCGCCGAGCTCCCATCCGTTCACCACGAGGTCGTAGGCGCGCGCGGTGGCGGTCTCCGGGCTGAGGTCGTCGGTGGCCGGCGAGGTGAACGGGTGGTGGACGCTCACCCATCGCCCCTCGTCCTCGCTCCACTCGAACAGCGGCGGTTCCGTGATCCAGGCGAAGGCGAACTCGCCCTCGGGGACGAGGCCGAGCCGCTCGGCCATCACGCGCCGGAGCCCGTCGAGCACGGTGTTGGCCCTCGGCTCCGCGTCGGCCACGAGCAGGAGCAGGTCGCCGTCGCCGGCCCCGGTGGCTTCGACCGCCGCGGCCACCTCGTCCGGCGACAGGTGCTTCTCCACCGGCGAGCGGGCCTGACCGCCCGACCAGGCGATCCACACCAGCCCCGAAGCGCCCCGGCCCTGGGCCTCGACCACGAGCCCGTCGAGCTCCTTCCTCGACCAGGAGGCCGCGCCCGGCGCCGCGAAGCCCTTCACCACACCGCCAGACTCGATCACGCCGGCGAAGGCCCGGAACCCCGTGCCCGTGAACGTCCCGGTCAGGTCGGCCAGCTCCATCCCGTACCGGAGGTCGGGCTTGTCGGATCCGAAGCGCCGCATCGCCTCCAGGTACGGCAAGCGGGGGAACGGCGGAGAGAGCTCCACGCCGAGGACGTCCCGCCACACCGCCACGAACAAGTCCTCGATCAGGGACCGGACGTCGGCCTCCTCCACGAACGACATCTCCAGGTCGAGCTGGGTGAACTCGGGCTGGCGGTCCGCCCGGAGGTCCTCGTCCCGGAAGCACCGCACGATCTGGTAGTAGCGGTCGAGGGCGGCCACCATCAGGATCT
>CALAEC010000260.1 GCA_937890785.1 uncultured Actinomycetes bacterium | reverse complement strand
CGATCAGCTTGGGGATGTTCTCCGCGGTGGGGAAGAAGATGTCGAAGGCCACCTCACCGGAGCGCAGCTTCTCGATCCCCTCCTCGAGGTTGTAAAACGTGGTCAGCTCGACGGAGACGCCGTACTCCGCCTCGAAGTCCTTGAGCACCCGCCGCCACACGTAGTCCTCCCAGTTGTAAACCTGGAGCGGCCCGGCCTCGGGGTCCAGGCCCGACTCGATCGGCTGGTTGTCGTCGAAGATCGGCTGGGTAACCGGATTCTCCGGCGACCCGATCTGGATCCCGGACGCGGCCGACCCACCCCCGCCGGGCTCCTCGCGGCGGGCGCACGCCAACATGGCGGCCGCCAGTGCCGCTCCCCCCGAGAGCCGCAGGAACTCCCTCCGGTCGATCAGCCGGTCCCCCCAGGGCCACCCCCGTCTCCCCCTCCAGTTCTGTCGAGGGTGCAGCGTCATGTCCTCGCCTCCTTCGCCGGAACCTTCACCGGCCCCGTCTTCGCCGGCCTCGACGGCGCCGGCTCGAACCCGAGCTCCCGCCCTACCATTTCCAGGCATGTCCGCCGGACCCGCTCCGGCGTGGCCTCCGGGTCGCCCAGGATCGCCTGGATCGCCAGCCCGTCGATCAGCGAGGCCAGCGCCAGCGCGAAGTCCTTGGGATCGACCTCGTCGAACTCGCCGGACCGCTGTCCGTCCCGGACGATGTCCTCGATCGTGGTCCGCCACCGGCGGTCGAGGGCCTCGCGCTTGCGGGCGACGTTGGGGTCGCGCAGCGCCCGGGACCACAGCTCGAACCACAGCCGCCAGTCGCCCAGGACCTCGCTCCCCCCCGCCGGGAGCGACCGGTCGATCAGGGAGGCCAGCCGATCCCGGGCCCGCTCGAGCCCCGTCAGCTCGTGGAATGTCTCGAGGTAGAACCGGTCCTCGGCGTGGGTGAGCGCCTCGGTGAGCAGGCGGTCCTTCGAGTCGAAGTAGTACAGGACGAGGGCAGCGCTCGCGCCCGCCCGCCGGGCCACGTCGGCGATCCGCGTCTCGCACAAGCCCCGCTCGCCGATCACCTCGACGGCGGACTCGAGGATCCCCATTCGGCGCTGTCGCGTGAGCCTCGGTCGGCCCATGTGAACCACCATTCAATGTCGAGGGCTCGTAGTATGTCAAGCGAGCGTCCTGGGCCCGAGGCGTGCCTGGCTGAGCGCCCCGCGGCTACACTGATGGCCTTTGAACGGAGAGTCAGACCGAGCGGCGCTCACGAGGATGCTCAACCCCAGGGCGGTGGCCGTGGTCGGGGCCAGCCCGCGTGAAGGCTCGCCGGGCCGGCAGATGGTCCATCAGCTCCGCCTCGGTGGCTGGGATGGCGAGGTCTACCCGGTCAACCCTCGTTACGACGACGTCCTCGGTCTCAGGTGCTACCCCTCCCTCATGGAGGTCCCATCCGCGCCGGAGCTCGTGCTGCTCGGCGTGCCCAACGCCGCGCTCGAGGAGCAGCTCGGCGCGGCCGCCCGAGCCCGGGCCCGGGGCGCCGTCATCTTCGCCAGCGCGCACCAGGATGCGCCGCCGGCCGAAGGGCCGTCCCTGGCCGAGCGGCTCCGGGCCATCGCCCGGGAGGCGGGGATGGTGGTGTGCGGGCCGAACTGCATGGGCTTCGTCGACGTGGAGCGCGGCCTTCGCGCCCTGGCGTTCGAGGAGCGCGAGGACCTCGCGCCGGGCCCGGTCACGTGGCTGTCACATTCCGGCTCGGCGTTCTCGGCGCTGCTCCACAACGATCGGGGCATCCGGTTCAACCTGGCGGTCTCCACCGGGCTCGAGCTGACCACGACGATGGCCGACTACCTCGCCGTCGCGTTGGAGCGGCCCAGCACCGGCGTGGTGGCGGTGTTCCTGGAGACCGTTCGGGATCCAGGGGCGTTCCGGGAGGCGCTGGCGGCGGCGGCCGACCGGGACGTGCCGGTGGTCGCCCTGAAGGTCGGCCGCGAGGAGGCCACCCGGGACCTGGTCGAGGCCCACTCCGGGGCGCTGGCCGGCGAGGACGCCGCCTACGAGGCGCTCTTCGACGCCCACGGCGTCGTCCGGGTGGAGACCCTCGACGAGCTGGCCGACACGGTCGAGCTGTTCGCCGCGGGCCGGCGGGCCGGCCCGGGTGGGCTGGCCGCGATCCACGACTCCGGCGGCGAGCGGGCCCACCTCGTCGATGTAGCCGCCCGGGTCGGGGTGCGGCTCGCCGACATCTCCGAGCGCACCCGGGACCGGCTGGCGGCCCGCCTCGACCCCGGCCTGCCCGCGGTGAACCCCCTCGACGCCTGGGGCACCGGACGCGACTATGAAGCGGTCTTCGACGACTGCATGCGGGTGCTCCTCGACGACCCGGCTGCCGCGGCGCTGGCGTTCGCGGTCGATCTGTCGGGCGAGGACCTCGAGCCCGGGTACATGGAGGTGGCCCGGCAGGTGTACCCGTCAACCGAGAAACCCATGGCCGTGCTCACGAACCTGACCAGCGCGGTGGCGCCGGGCGCGGCGGCGGCGCTCCGGGCGGTCGGGATCCCGGTCCTGGAGGGGACGGCCACCGGCCTCCTGGCCTTTCGCCACCTGTTCGAACACCGGGACGCGAGCGCGCGCGAACCGGTGGCCCCCCCGGCGCCGGTCCCTCCCGAGGTCCGGGAGCGGTGGCGCGCTCGGCTCGCCGACCGCGAGCCGTTCACCGAGGCGGAGGCCCTGGCCATGGTTGCCGCCTACGGCGTCCCCACAGTCGAGGCCACCGCCGCAGCCTCGGAGCACGAGGCCGTGGCCGCCGCCGAGGCGCTCGGCTGGCCGGTGGCGCTGAAGACCGCCGAGGCGACGCACAAGTCCGACGTCGACGGCGTCCGACTCGCCCTGGCCGGACCCGACGCCCTCCGTCACGCCTACCGTGACCTCGCCGGCCGCCTCGGACCGCGGGTCTCTGTCGCGGAGATGGCGCAGCCCGGCGTGGAGCTGGCCCTCGGGGTGGTCCGCGATCCGCAGTTCGGCCCGCTGGTGATGGTGGCGGCCGGGGGCGTGCTGATCGAGGTGCTCCGCGACCGGCGCCTGGCACTCCCGCCGATCGACGAGTCTCGGGCTCGGGCGCTGATCGACCGGCTCTCGATCCGCCCCCTGCTCGACGGCGCCAGGGGCCGGCCGGCCGCGGACCTCGACGCCGTGGCCCGGGCCCTCGTTCGCCTGTCCTTCTTGGGCGTCGACCTCGGGGACCGGATCGAGGCCATCGACGTGAACCCGCTGATCGCCGGCCCGAACGGGTGCGTGGCGGTGGATGCGCTCGTGGTGCCGGTTCGGTAGGATCCCGGCGAACGGCGTTCCCCACGCCGAACCCCCGACCCGGCGCTCACGCCGCCGGCCCGAGGGGGCAAAGGGGCTCCGCCTCGGGGGCACGTCCCGGTCGTCCCGTGGGCCGCCGAGCCCGGGAGCGTGAGTCCTCGGCTTGCCGGCCGCGAGGAGGATCACGATGACCGAGGACAAGGCCCGGAAGCGGGCCATCCGCACCCGCATGGCCAAGACCGGCGAGCGCTACAGCGCGGCACGACGGCACGTCGTCCAGCCGGAAGAGGGCTTCGACGCAGACGTGCTCCCACAGACGGACGCGGCCGTCCGAGAGCACACCGGGAAGGGCTGGAGGGACTGGTTCCGCATCCTCGACCGATGGGGTGCGCGGGAGCGAACGCACGGGGAGATCGCCACGCACCTTCGTGAGGAGCACGGCGTGGCCGGCTGGTGGGCGCAGGCAATCACGCTCGGCTACGAGCGAGCCCGCGGGATGCGGGCCAAGTACGAGCACGCCACGGGGTTCGCCGTCAGCGTGAGCAAGACCATCGGTGTGGACGCGGACCGGCTCTACGCCGCGTTCACCGAAGCCCGTCGGCGCGGCCGGTGGCTCGAGCCCGGGACGCTGCGGGTCAG
This sequence comes from uncultured Actinomycetes bacterium, assembly GCA_937890785.1. Classification (GTDB taxonomy): domain Bacteria; phylum Actinomycetota; class UBA4738; order UBA4738; family CALAEC01; genus CALAEC01. The sequence goes on along the minus strand of CALAEC010000260.1, from coordinate 4,628 downwards.
GACCACCCAGAAGGGCAGGACCGCCAGATTCGACTTCCGGGACGGCAGCTCCAGGATCCTCGCGTCGTTCGACCCGAAGGGCCGGAGCAAGACCACGGTGACCGTCGCGCACGAGCGGCTTCCCGATGCGGATGCCGTGGAGGAGCTGCGGTCGTTCTGGAGGGAGCGGCTGGCCCGCCTGGCGGAGGTTCTCGGCTAGCGCTCACCCACGGGGCCTCGTGCGAGGATGCGCCCCGTGCTCCGTCACGTCATCGCGGCCGCGGTTGTGGCGCTCTCCGCATGCACGGTCGAACCCGGCAGCGGCGAGCGGTCGGACGCGGCCGCGGTGACGTGCGATGCGATCCAGGAGCTCCCGAGCCTGGGCCGGTCGCACGTGCCGGAGGGAGCGCCGATCGAGCCGCCCTCTCGGCCGGCCACCTCCGGTTCCCACTACCCGACCTGGCTGGATCCCGCCGGGCCGGTTATCGACCACCCGGTGGACCGGGGGCTGGAGGGGTACGCGGTCCACAACCTCGAGCACGGGTACGTGCTCATGTACTACCGGCCCGCGCGGGTCCCGCCGGGCACGATCGATGCGCTGGCGGCCCTGGCGAGGTCCGAGGAGAAGGTCATGCTGGCCCACTACGAGCGGCTGCCACCCGACGCGGCCGTGGTCCTCGCCGCCTGGCAGCGGCTGCGCATCTGCTCCGAGGCCGGTGATGCCGACGTGATGAGCGGGATCGCCCGGGACTTCATCGAGCGGTTCCGCGGCGATGCCGGGGTGGCCCCCGAGCCGTCCGGGGGCTAGGGCCGACTCCCGCCGGTCGCCAGCAGGACAGGACGCATCCGGCTGGGAGACCTCGGGTCGACCTTCGACGCAGCCCTGGCCGCGCCGAGCTCGCAATTCGACACGGTCTCGCCGTTCACGCACTGGTCCCCGTTGACGTGGTTGCCCCCGTCGAGCGTGTCGGTCTCCGTCCCGCCGTCGAGGAAGTCGTCGCCGTCCATACCGAACAGGGAGTCGTTCCCCTCGAAGCCCAGCAGGACGTTCGCGTTGGCGTCTCCGGTCAGGGAGTCGCCGTGTGACGCCCCGACCAGATCCTCGATCGTGACGAGCGTGTCGTTGCCGTCGCCGGTGGCGGTACCGGCCGTGAGGTCCGCCGTCACCGGCCCGGGAGCACCGAAGAACGACACCAGGTCGAAACCGTCCCCGCCCGTCACGGCGTCGTCGCCAGCGAGGGGGAAGAAGAAGTTGTCGACCGCGTTGCCGATCAGGGTGTCGCCGTGCTGGGACCCCTCCAGGTCCTCCACGTTCGCCAGGGTGTCGCTGCCGTCGCCCGTCGCCAGCCCGGTGTTCAGGTCAGCCGACACCGGACCGGGCGCGAAGAAGAACGAGGCCCGGTCGAAGAGTCCCTCGCCCCCGTCGACGCGATCGTTACCGGACTCCCCGAGCAGGATGTCGAGCCCGGACGCCCCGAGCAGGATGTCGTTCCCCTGGTTCCCACGGATGACGTCGAGGTCGCCCCCGCCACCGACGAGACGGTCCCGGGCGGGGCCGCCGGCCATGAAATCGGAGCCGAGCTGTCCCTCCGCGAGATCCTTGCCGGCACCCGTCAGGATCACGTCGTCGCCACTCCCGGCACAGACCCGATCCTTGCCGCCGCCGCTGCGGATCAGGTCGTCCCCGCCGCGGGCCACGATCACATCGCCGCGCGACGTGCCCCGCAGCCGCTCCCCCCGGCTCGTCCCCACGACCGTGGCGGCCTTGCCGAGGCACCGCGGGGCCGCCTGAACTGGCGGCATCGGAAGCGCCAGCGATATTCCCAGGGCGCAGACGAGCACGGTGCGGACGAGGTTCCTGGCCACGGCAGCCTCCTGGCTTCGGGGTTCGCAATTGTGACCGCCATGGCGGGTCCGGTCAAACGTCAGACGCGTTTCGCGCACGGCGCAGATCCGCCAGCATTTCACGAGCGGCGTTCGCGCCCGGGGCACCCGTCAGGCCGCCGCCCGGGTGCGCGCCCGACCCTCCCAGGTACAGGCCGGGGATCGCGAACCGGTACCGGGCGTGGCCGAGCAGGGGCCGCCAGGCGAAGAACTGGTCCAGGCCGGGCTCGGCGTGCATCGGGCATCCCTCGGTCAGCGCGAGGTCGCGCTCCAGGTCGACGGGCGTCGACACCCGCCGGGCCACCACGCGATCGGACAGGCCCGGCGCCACCTCCTCCATGGCCTTCAGCGCGAGGTCGCCGACGTGGTTTCGGCCGGCGTCGTCCCACGAGGCGTCGCGGAGCCGGTACGGCGCCGAGTGGAACACCGCCGACAGGACGTGGGACCCCTCCGGCGCCAGCGTCGGATCGGCGATCGACGGGATCGTCACCTCGAGGAACGGCGCCTCGGAGATCCGCCCGTACTTGTGGTCGTCGGCGGCGCGCTCGAGGTGGTCGATCGTCGGGCCGATCACGATCCGCCCGGACAGCGAGGTGGGGTCGTCGGCCCCCCGGAACGAGGGGAGGCCGTCCAGGGCCAGGCTGACCACTGCCGCCGAGCCCGGCGACCTGATGTTCCGGCCCCGCCACAGCAGCGTGGGGCCGGCCACCACCGGGTCGAGGAGGCCGAGCGTTCGCTTCGGATCGGCTGTGGCCAGCACCGCCCGGGCCTCGACCTCCTCGCCCGAGGTCAGCGCCACGCCCCTAGCCCGACCCTCGCGGGTGACCACGCCCGCCACCTCGGCGCCGGTGCGGATCTCCACGCCGGCGGACCGAGCCGCGGACACGAGCGCGGCGATCAGGACGTCGGACCCTCCCGCCGCGAACGCGATGCGGCCCGCCGCCCCCCGGCCCTCGGTCGACCGGAGCAGGTAGGTGAGCGCGGTGCCCGGCGTCCACGGGCCCATCGCGGTGAGCGACACGGCGCCCGAGGCCAGGCCGGCCCGGAGCGCCTCGGTCTCGAACGCGTCGCCGACGAGGTCGGCCACCGGCATCGGCAGGACCCGGAGCGCCTCGCGGGCGCCGCGCTTCCCGATCCGGCGGAGCGACCGGCCCAGCCGGAGGGCCGCGACGGCGTCCCGCGGCGAGGGGGACTCGATGTCCGGCGGCGTGGCCGCGGCCACGTGGGCGATGAAGCTGGCCAGCGACCGGATGCGCGCGTCGAACGCGGGATAGGCGTCCGCGTCCCGGGCCGACCGGGCCCGGAGCCCCTCGGCCGTACGAGCCGGATCCGAGTGGAGGACGATCCCGTCGCCGTCTGGCTCCGGCACGAACGCGGCCACCGGCGGACGGATCAACCGCAGGCCGTGCCGTTCGAGCTGGAGGTCGCGGACCACGGACGCCCGCAGCTCGCCGAGGTCGTGGAGCAGCGCCGGCGCCCGAAACCCCGGAACCACCTCGAGCGTGCGCGCCGTCCCGCCGAGCTCGTCGTCCCGCTCCAGGACCAGCACCTTCCGACCCGCCCGCCCCAGGTACGCCGCGGCCACCAGCCCGTTGTGGCCCCCGCCGATCACCGCGACGTCGTAGCGGGCCGTCACGCCGCTGCCCTCCGCCGCCGAGCCGTGCGCAGCACCTCGAACGCTGCCAGCCGGCCCGGCGCCCCCATGATCCCGCCGCCGGGATGCGCCGCCGAGCCGCACAGCCACAGGTTCCGGATCGGGGTTCGGAACCGACCCCACCCGGGGGCGGGGCGGTTCCAGAACAGCTGCTCCAGCGTGAGCTCGCCCTGGAAGATGTTGCCCTCGGACAGGCCGATCACGTCTTCGATGTCCTTCGGCGTCAGCACCTGCCGGTGGAGGATCAGGTCCTTGATGTTCGGCGCGTACCTGGCGATCGCGTCCACCACGGCGTCTCCGAACGCGTCCCTGCTGGCGCCGTCCCAGCCGCCCTCGAGGTCGTATGGCGCGTACTGCACGAAGCACGAGGCCACGTGCTTGCCGGGCGGGGCCATCGAGGGGTCGACGATCGACAGGATCTCGAGGTCGATGAACGGCTCCCGCGAGAACCGGCCGTACTTGGCGTCGTCGTACGCCCGCTCGAGGTAGTCGATCGACGACCCGATCCCGATCGACCCCCGGAGGTGCTCGGTGGTCTCCGAGTTGGGGAACGCGGTGAACTCCGGGAGGCCGTCGAGGGCCAGGTTCACCTTCCCCGACGAGCCCCGGTACTTGAATCGGTGCACCTCCTCGACGAACTCATCGGGCAGCTGTTTCGGCTCGACCAGGCCGAGGAACGTCCGGCGGGCGTCGGCGTTCGACAGTACGTGGCGGGCCCGGACCTCCTCGCCGGACCGAAGGACCACTCCGACCGCGCGGTCACCGCGGGTGAGCACGCGCTCGACCTCGGCCTCGGTGCGGATCTCGACGCCGTGCGACCGGGCCGCCGAGGCGATGGCCTCGGACACCGCGCCGGTCCCGCCCCGCTGGACGCCCCACGCGCCGAACGCCCCGTCGACCTCACCCATGTAGTGGTGGAGCATCACGTACGCCGTCCCCGGGGAGCGGATCCCCAGGAACGTGCCGATGATCCCCCACGACGACATCGTGCCGATCAGCTCGTCGGTCTCGAACCACTGCGAGATGAAGTCGACGGCGCTCTGGGTCATCAGCTGGACGAACGCCACCCGCTCGTCGGGCGGCAGCGCCCGGAACGACCGCCACAGCGGCC
>CALAEC010000259.1 GCA_937890785.1 uncultured Actinomycetes bacterium | reverse complement strand
GGAGCGCCACCTCTGCCGGAGGACGACGCAGCCACGGCCGATGGCGGAGCGACGGGGGCCGCTGGCACCGGTTCATCCGGGGGCACCGGCTCATCCGGTGGGTCGACGGGAGGATCCTCGGGCGGGTCGGATGGGGGATCCGGCGGAACCACGACCGGCGGGGGCGGCGGCGGGGGCGGCTCGTCGAGCGGAACCGGCGGGGGCGGCGGGGGCGGGGGCGGGGGCGGATGACGAAGACCCGCGCCGTGGTGGTGGTCGTGACCACGGCCCTCGTGTCGCTCATCCCAGGGTCGGGGGAGGGCGCCACCGAACATCCGGTCCGCACGACCTCGGCCGGCGAGTTCCAGCCCGCGCGAGGGCCCAGCCACTTCGGCTGGGAACAGAACACCAAGGGCCAGCCGAACCACTACGACGCCTTCGTCCAGGCCGACGGTGGAGCGCCGGTACGAGTGAACTCCGGGCGCGCCAATGCCGCCATGGGAGGGATCGACGGCGACCAGCTCGTCTATCAGCAGTACCGCAAGGGAAGGTCGGATCTGTTCCTGTACAACTTGACGACGGGCGTCAGGTCCCGCTTGCCGGGGAAGGTCAACACGAGGCTGTGGGAGTACTGGCCCAGCATTTCCGGGCCGTGGGTCCTGTTCGGCCGGTTGAACAAGTCCAACGATCGACGGCTCCTGATCCTCCATAACCTCGATTCGGGGGGACGGCGGGTGCTCCACCGGATCCGGGGCGCCGATGCGTTCATCGGTCCAGGTCAGGTCAACGGTGACTATGCGGTGTGGTGGAGATGCCCGAACACGGGTCGCTGCCAGGTGTACCGGTACCAGATCTCCACCGGGGCGAAGACCAAGATGCCCAACCCGGGGAAGTATCAGCGTGCCCCGTCCGTCAACGCCGAGGGGACCGTGTTCCTGGCTCGAGGGGCCAAGGGCTGCGGCGGCCAGGTCCAGATCGTCAAGATCGCCCCCGACCGAAGTGAAACGGTCCTGACCAAGTTCCCTCCCGCTCTGGACACCAGGGATACGTACGCCTACACGGACGAGCGCGGGATCACGCACGTCTACTATGAGCGGTTCGGCTGCGGCAGGAAGACCGGATCCGACATCTATGAGGTCATGGATCCGGAGCTCACCGGCTCGATCACGGTGATCAAGGACGCTCTCCCCGACGCTGCCGTGGCGTTCGAGTTCGCTCCGAGCGAGAACCTCCAGCAGACCAACTTCTTCCTCGACGACGACGGCGCCGGGTCGAACCAGCGGACGTTCACGGGGCTGGCCGCCGGCACGTACACCGTGCAGGAAGTCAACGTGCCATCGGAGTGGCAGGTTGTCGATCTCGAGTGCGTTGGGGACACCGACGGCGATACGACCACCGGGATGGCGCTGGCCTCGATCAGCCTGGACCCCGGCGAGAACATTGTGTGCACTTTCACGAACGCGAAGGTGGGATCGATCACGATCGTGAAGGATTCGACGCCCCATCATCCTCAGAGTTTCGAGTTCGATCCGAGCTCCAACCTCCAGACGACAAACTTCTTCCTCAACGACGACGGCCTCGGCCCGAACGACGTCTCGTTCCAGAACCTCAACGTGCCCGGCACCTACACCGTCCAAGAGCTCGCCACGCCACCCAGCTGGCAGCTGACAGGCCTCGGGTGTGCCGGCGGTGGCACGGATACGGCGACCTCGCTCGACACCGCAACGGCCACCATCAGGCTCGACGCCGGGGAAGCCGTGGTGTGCACATTCGAGAACACCAAGCAGGGAACGATCACAATCGCCAAGGAGACCAACCCGGACGGGGATCCCCAGAGCTTCGAGTTCGACCCAAGCTACGGACCGACCTTCTCACTTTCCGATGGGGGGACGAACCCCTCCGGAAACCTCGATCCCGATTCCTACACAGTCACGGAGACGGTCACTGACCCTTGGCAGCTCGACAGCATCCTCTGTACCGATCTCGACGGCGGGAGCAGCGGCGACACCGGGACGGCCACGGCCACGATCGACCTCGACCCCGGCGAGGCCGTGACCTGCACGTTCACGAACTCATTCGCTCCGACGCCCCCCTGAGGGAGCCCGGGGGCTCCGAGCACTATTCGTCCTCTTCGGGCAGCTTCTTCACCTCGCTGGCAATCACCTCCGTGATCGACCTCCCGCCTCCGTTCCCCTTGAAGAACCTGCGGACCAGGTGCCCTCGGACCATGACCGCGTCGCCCTTGGCGAGGCGCTCACAGCCCTTCCGAGCCGGAC
>CALAEC010000258.1 GCA_937890785.1 uncultured Actinomycetes bacterium | reverse complement strand
GGCTCGCCATGGCCACCTCATCAGAGCATCGTTCGCAGGTGGCGATGTGCGCCTCGACCCGGGCATGGTCCTCGGGGCCGAGCGCCCCCTCGGCGTATTCGGCCAACAGCTCCTCGGGATGGATCTCTGGATCGGTGGTCATGTTGTCTCCTGCAGGTTCGACGGGGGAGACCCCGCCCTGTGTTCCCCTCGGAGGGCCCGGGCCAGCGCGACCCGGCCGCGATGGATCCGCGACTTGACGGTGCCGATCGGGGCGCCGAGGGCCTCGGCGATCTCGTCGTACGGCACGCCCTGCACGTCGTGGAGGATGAGAGCGGCCCGGAACTCCTCGGGGACCTGGAGGAGGGCTCGCTGGACGTCGACGGCCGTGGCGGAGGCTTCGGCCGCGTCGGGGGAGGGAGGCGGCTCCGGGCCCTCATCGCCGACCGGTTCCTCGCGGGCCCGTTTCCTGAGTGTGTCGTGGCAGACGTTCACGGTCACGCGATGAAGCCAGGTGGTGAACGCGGATGAGCCGCGGAACCCTCCGAGCTTCCGGAGGCAGATCAGCCAGGTTTCCTGGGACGCGTCGGCGGCGTCCTCGGCCCGCCCCAACATCCGGTAGGCGAGGTTGTACACGCGCCGCTCGTGCCGTTCCATCAGCGTGGAGAACGATGCCCGGTCCCCGGCGAGGTACCGGCGGACCAGCTCCCCGTCGGTCGCCTCGGTCACGGGGCGAACACCTCGACCTCGTTGATGTACGCGCGATATTCGCCGACCTCAGCCAGTTCAGTGATCCATATCAGGAGGTAGGTCGTCTCTACGGGACCAACCTCGAGCTCGGTCACTTCCTCCGCAGTGACCGAGGCGAGTGGCCGGGACGCAACGTCGAAGGCATCGGGTGTATCCGAGGCGTACACCCCGAAGTCGAAGCCCGGGCTGTCGCTGACGACGCGAAGGCCAGCGACTTCGGACGGCTGCTCCAGCGCAAGCACGATCCCCACACCCGGCTTGAGGCCCCCCAGGTCCGGCCGGGAATAGCTCGAGGTCTGCCAGAAGGTACCTGGGCGGCCGTCGGTGGCGAGCCCCACCTCTTCGTCGTGTTCGGACTCGTCGCCGCCGAGCTCCGCGGGGTCGTACGTGCCGATCGCCTGGGCCGGCAGCGCGGTGGAGGCGGTGTTCAGCCCACCGCCGTTGCCCGCTCCCATTCCGTCGTCGAGAACCTGGCCGAGCACCCAGAAGCCACCCACGGCGAGCCCGGCCACCAGCAGGACCAGCAGCGGAACCGCGAACCAGGAGCGGACCGACGACGTCCCGCGGGACTCGATCGGCTCCGTGGGGAGCGGTGGAGCCGGCGGCGCACCCGTGGGCACGGCCTGCTCCAGCGCCTCGGCCATCTCCTCGGCGCTGGCGAACCGCTGGTCCGCGTCTCGGGCCAGCGCCCGCATCACCACGGCATCGAGGGCTCGGGGGATCCCCGACCGCAGGGCCCTGGGCCGGACGACCTCGGCGCTCAGCCGCAGCGTGGCCGTGGCGATGTGCGTCTCGGCCTCGAACGGCACCCGGCCCGTCAGCGCCTCGTACAACACGATCCCGGTCGAGTACAGGTCGGTGCGGGCGTCGGTCGGCCCACCGGTCACCTGCTCGGGCGCCAGGTACCGCGACGTCCCGAGGAGGTTCCCGGTGGTGGTCAGGTCGTCGCCGGCGAAGGCCGCCTTCGCGATGCCGAAGTCGGTGACCTTCACCCACCCGTCGCGGTCGAGCAGGATGTTCCCCGGCTTGACGTCGCGGTGGATCACGCCCTCGCGATGCGCGTGCCCCAGGCCGTGGAGCGCGCTCCCCACGATGCGCGCGGCCTCCTCCGGCTGGAGCGTTCCTCGCTCGGCCAGCACGGCCTGGAGGGTGGTCCCCTCGAACAGCTCCATGACGATGTAGCACACGCCGTCGTCGATGCCGGTGTCGAACACGCGGACGATGGCGGGATGGTTCAGACGGGCCGCGGCCACGGCCTCCAGGCGGAATCGGTCGAGTAGATCCGGGTCCCGGGCGAGGTGCTCGTGCAGCACCTTGACCGCCACCGGACGGCCCAGGACCTCATCGCGAGCGCGCCAGACCGTGCCCATCCCGCCGGAGGCGACCTCGGCCTCGAGCTCGTACCGCCCCGCCAGGCGCCGGCCGGCGAGGCGAACCTCCTCCGCGTCCACGGAAGGCCAGTCTACGCGCGGCCCGGGCCTAGACGTTCGCCGTGGGAGGATCGGCGGTGACCTGGGCTTCGGAGCGGGTGTAATCGTCGAGGAAGCCGAGCATGTGCACGTAGAGCGTCTCGGCCCGTTTGGTGACCACGACGGTGAAGCGCCCGTCGCGGTGGCACTGGTACGACCGGAGCCGGGCCCTGGCGTCCTTGTCGTGGGCGGCGATCGTGGCCACCTCGCCGGCGGCGCTGCAGTCCGGGCTCTTCCCCAGCTGGGTGGCTCCGGCCGTGGCGGCGGACTCGGCGACATCCTGAACCCGCAGCTTCGTGAACATGATGCTGCCGCCCTCGATCAGGAGGGTCCCGGCCACGACCAGGCCGAGGATCACCTTGACCAGGAAGTTGACGACGATGCCGCGCTCGTCGCGATGGAGGTCACCGAAGGAGGTCATCGGCGCCGCCGCCCCGCCACGGTCCGTCTCACCAGCTCGAACTCCTCGATCCGAAGGAGCAGGGCCGCGCCGACGAAGAGTATAAGGCCCGCCGCGACGCCGATCCCCACCTGCACGATCTGTTCGCCGAGAGTATCGGCGCCGAGGGTTTCGAACATGAGGCGGGAGGCGCCCCAGGCGCCCCCCCCAGTCAGTACCGCCGCCGCCAGGATCCTTCCCAGCCCCGCCGCCAGCCGCCGCCCCTCGAGGCCCCCGAGGCGCCGCCGCAGGATCAGCCCGGCCGTGAGCGCGGCGACCGCGTACGCGATCGAGTGGCCCAGCGCCAGCCCCCGGACGCCCATCGCCGGGAAGAGCGCCAGGTTGACGGCGACGTTCACCCCGACGGCCAGCACGTTGACCAGGGCGGGGGTGCGAGTGTCCTGGGTCGCGTAGAAGGCCCGGAGGAACAACAGGAACGCGGAGAACGGGAACAGGCCCAGGGCGAAGAACGTCAGCACGCCGGAAACGAGCTCGGTGGAGGCCGACCCGGCGACACCGTGCTCGAGGAGCAGCCGGACGATCGGCTCGGCGAGCACCAGGTACCCGGCGGCGGCCGGAAGCACCACGAACGCCGATGCCCGGATCCCTCGGGCCAGGTCGCGGCGGAAGTCCCCCCGGTCGCCCCGAACCCAGTCCTCGGACAGCGAGGGAAGCAGCGCGGTCATGATCGACACCGAGAAGATCGCGTGCGGCAGCTGGAAGAAGATGAACGCGGCCTGATAGGCGGTGACGCCGCCGCGAACCCCTCCGGCGAGCACCAGCACGACCAGCAGCCCGACCTGGTTGATGACCACGTACACGACGGCCCAGCTCGACAGCCGGACGAGCGAGCGAACCGCCGGATCGCGAAGGTCGAAGCGCCACCGCCACCGGAACCGAAGCCGGCGGAGCGCGGGCCACAGCGCGAAGGTCATGACGGCCACACCACCCGTGGCGCCGAGCGCCAGCACCAGCTTCTGCGTCCCGGTCACGTCGGTAGGGGTCGGTGTGGCGGGACCCGGCAGGAGCGCGAACGTCACGAACGAGGCCACCACGACGAGGTTGTTGAGGATGGGGGCGAACATCGGGAGCGCGAACCGCCGGTGGGCGTTCAGCAGGCCCGTGGCGACCGCCCCGAGGCCGTACAGCACGATCTGCGGCATGAAGAACCGGAGGAACAGAGCCGCCAGGTCCTGGACCGCCGCTCGCTCCGCCTCGGGGACACGGAACGTGTAGAGCTTGACGATCCACGGCGCCAGCACGATGCCGAGCACCATCACGGCGCCGAGCACGGTCAGGGCCACGCTCATCACGGCTTGCGCCGACCGCCACGCGTCCTCCCGGGTTCTCGTGGTGAGCTGTTCGACGAACACCGGGACGAAGATCGACGTCAGGATGCCCCCGAGGATCAGCTCGTAGACGATGTTCGGGATGTTGTTGGCCACGTTGTACGAGTCGGCCAGCCGGGATTCGGCCACGCCGAGGGCGAACGCCATCGCGGCCACCCGAACGAAGCCGGTGAGCCGCGACAGGGCGGTTCCCACGGCCATGGCCGCGGTGCTTCGGATCAGCCCCGTGTCGCCGTCGGCCGGGACCGGGGGGTCGTCCGGGGTCACGCCTTCCGGCGCGACAGGAGCCTCCTTCCCCACCACAGCGCCAGGAACAGCGCGGCCCCGATCGTGACCAGCAGCGCCACGCGGTTGTAGGCGGTGGACCGAACCACGATCCTCGACGATCCGATCGACACCCCGCCCGGCGTGGCCACCTCGACCCGGACCGGGAACCGGCCGGTGGTCTGGGCCCGCACCGGGAACACGAACTGCTGGATGGGCCGCTCCAGCTCCACCGTGCGGGTCGGCCCGCCGACGAAGCTCAGCCTGGTCGATCGCAGCGTCAGCCGGACGTTCACGGGGTAGCCGGCGTCGTTGCGAAGGGTGACCGGGATGATCCCGCCCTGGGACGTGAGCGTGATCGAGCTGGCCAACGGCGGGTGGATCTTCTCGAGCTCGGTGGCCACGGCGGTCCGGACCGAGCCGATCAGCGCCAGCCGGTCGGGCTCATGGCCGGCCAGGTACCGGGATTCGGCCAGCAGGAGGCCCCGCCGCAGCTGATCCAGCAAGGGCGACTCGTTCGCCATCGAGGCCAACGCGGTGACGTCGGCGCGGCCGCGTTCGAGCCCGGCGACCATCGCCGGGGAGAATCCCGGGGCCCGCGAGGCCTCCTGCAGCTCCCGCGGCTCGGTCGGGTCGTCCGGGGGCGGCTGGCCGACGGCCACCCGCGTGGCCTTCACACCCCGGAGCCACCGGACGCCGGATCGGACCTCCAGCCCGTCGAGGAACACCCGCAGGAACCGGCCGGGCGGCCGGTCGCCCTCGCCGAACACCACGGCCACGCCGCGGGGGATGGAGGGGCGTTCGAAGTAGATCGCGGACAGCTCACCAAGCGTCCACACGCCCGCGAGCGCCGGGTCCTGAGCCGCCGCCTCGGTGCGGCCCTCGACCACCGGGTCGGGCGTGACGGCGGTCAGGGACCCCCCGGCGACCTGCGCCGCGCCGTGCGGAGTGATGGGGAACTGGGGCGGTGAGCGAAACACGTCGGCATCGACCAGCAGCGCTTCGGTGGTGCCGTCCTCGCTGAGGATCTCGGCCAGCTCGTCGAGCGAGGCCTCGCTCAGGGCGGAAGACGGGGGCCGGAAGATCGTGTGCGAGGGGGCCACGCCGAGCAGCGACTCGACGACCTGGCGACCCCGCCCGATCTGAACCTCGAGATCCTCGTCCATGCCCGCCTCGACGATCGAGGGAACCGAGGGCGATGCGTACGGCAGCGCCACGAGCTCGGTAGTGGCCGTCCTCCTGGCGATCTCGCCGATCCGGTCCAGCAGCGTACCGGCCGCCGCGGCCGCCGGGTCGTCGGCCGGCCGTTCCTCCGCGCTCGGCCCGGCGGCGACCCGGAACCCGTCTCGCATGTCGGCCAGCACCTCGAGGAGGAGCGGGGAGACTGCGATCGTCGTCGGGGCGTCGGTGTCCTCGAGGGCGCCTACGATGACGTCGAGCCGGCCGCCCGGCAGGATCTGCTCCACGAGCTCGGTGTCGAGCAAGGTGCCGTCGGCCCGGAGGCGGACCGGTGCGTCGAGGACGAAGCACGCCGCCACGTCGAGTGGCGCCAGGATCGGTTCGATCACGAACACCAGCGAGGAGCGGATCTCCGCGAGTCGGGCATCGGCGGATCGGAGCTCGATCGTCACCGGGTACAGGGCGTTCTCGTTCCGGGCCACCAGGAAGGCCAGGCGCTCCCATTCGGCGTCGAAGGACCGGGTGGCCCCGGGGCCGAGGGCGCCGCGGATCGGGAACACCTTGATCCCGAGGGGGGACAGCGGGCCTTGGTCCAGGACCTGCGCGTAGTCCGACCGGGTGCGCGCCGCCGACCACACCGTGACCGCGAGGCTGAGGTCCTCGTACCGCGTCGAGGACCCGTTCGCGGCCCGAACGCGCACCTCGAACGGGTCGGACTCGGTGGCGAACGGCGTCTGATCGACCAGCACCAGCCGCACGGCGGCCTCCTCCTGGGCCGCCGCCGGCGTCGCAGAGAGCGCCGCCGCGGACATCGACAGGGCGACGACCGCGAGGCGCCTCACCCGGCCACCGCCTGGACAGCCTCGCGGATCACCTTCTTCTCCGAATCGAACCCCGCGACGTCCGCGGCGTCCTCGAGTGGGAACCACCGGACCTCCTCCATCTCGCGGTCCCGCGGACCGGGCGGCTCGTCCGAGGCATCCATCAGGAAGAAGTGCACGGTCTTGCGGATCCGTGTTCCTTCCCACACGAACCAGTACGAGACCTCCTGCAGCGGACCGCGGATCGTCCCCCCGTGGCCGGTCTCCTCGAGGACCTCGCGCACGGCTGTCTCCTGGGGCGTTTCACCGGTCTCGACCAGGCCCTTGGGCAGCCCCCACACGAGGTCGCCCCGGCGGGTCCGCCGCGAGGCCAGGAGGACCTCGGGCCCGTGCGGCCCCGTCCGGACCAGCACGCCACCTGCCGAGACCTGCCGCCGGGTCTTCATCGGGCCACCCGCGCCACCTTGGCCTCGGTGGCCTCGATCAGATCGGGCGGTCGGATCTTGAGGAGCGTGGACGGCTCGCCGCCCGCGACGTAGAGGACCTCCTGCTCGGAGAGTGTGCGGTCGAGGATGACCTTGGTCCCCTCGGGGAGGCCGACCGGGGGGACCGCCTCGGCGAGGTAGTCGGTCAGCTCGGCTACCCGGTCCGGGTCGAGCTCGACCAACGACGGCGACGGCGTGGCCACCGCCACCCGGCGGAGGTCGGGCCGGCCTGCGGCGGGGAGCACCACTACCACCAGCCCCTTGGTGGCCTCGTACACCACCACTCGCGCCACCTGCTCGGGCGGCAGGCCGAGGACGGCGGACATCCGCTCCGGCTCGCGAAGCCGGCCTCGGACCGGGACAAGCTCGTGGGGGACGTCCCGTTCCAGGAGGAAGTTGTGGACGTCGACGCTGGTGCGCATGGCCGGCTACTGTTCGCCCCGGCGCTGCTCCCACCATTCGTCGAGCAGTCGAAGGGCTTCCTCCTTCGAGATGGGGCCGCGGTCCATGCGCATCTCCAGGAGGTACTCGAGCGCCTCGCCGACCATCGGCCCCGGGCGGATCCCCAGGTGCTCCATCACCTCGTGCCCGTTCAGCGGCGGCTTGATGGCCGCGAGGTTCTCCTCCTCGGCCAACCGGGCGATCCGCTGCTCGAGGTCGTCCTGGAGGTCGGAGAGCATCTTCGCCTTCCGAGGGTTCTGCGTGGTGCAGTCGGCCCGGGTCAGCTGGTTCAGCTTGTCGAGCAGCGGTCCAGCGTCGCGGACGTAACGGCGGAGGGCACCGTCGGTCCAGCCGAGCCGGTAGGTGTGGAACCGGAGGTGCATCTCGACGAGGGTTCGGACATCCTGGACGACCCTTTCGGGATACCGGAGCGCTCGGAGCCGGTCCTCGGCCATCCGTGCACCCTCGACCTCGTGGTGATGGAACTGCACGCCCTCGGACGTGATCCGTTTCGTGACGGGCTTCCCGACATCGTGGAGGAGCGCGGCCAGCCGGAGCGTGGGATCCTCGTCGGGAGGGGTGCGCTTCACCACCGCCAGCGTGTGCCGGAGGACGTCCTTGTGTTGGTGCACCGGGTCCTGCTCCAGCCGCAGGGCCGGCAGCTCGGGCAGGAACACATCGGCCAGGCCGGTGTCGACGACGAGCTCGAGCGCGCGGTCGACGTGCTCGCCGTGGAGCAGCTTCGTGAGCTCGTCGCGGACCCGCTCTGCCGAGACGATCCGGAGCCGCTCCCGCAGTGCGCGCATCGCGTCCACGACCTCGGGGTCCGGCTGCATGCCGAGCGTCGACACGAACCGCGCCGCCCGGAGCATGCGCAGGGGATCGTCGGTGAACGCGACCTCCGGCTCGAGTGGCGTGCGAAGGCGCTTGTGGGCCAGGTCGAACAGCCCGCGGTGCGGATCGACGAACTCGCCGTCGGGGAGGCGGACGGCCATGGCGTTGATCGTGAAGTCCCGCCTGGCCAGATCGGTTTCCACGTCCTTGGCGAAGGTCACCTCGGGGTTCCGGGAGTCCTCCGCGTAGATCTCCTCGCGGAACGTGGTGATCTCGAGAAGGTGTCCCCGCTTCCTGGCGCCGACCGTGCCGAACCGGATCCCGACGAGGTAGCGGGCCTCCGCCCACCCCTGGAGCACCGCGATCACCTGCTGCGGCCGCGCGTCGGTGGCGAAGTCCAGCTCGTTCCCGGCCCGGTGGAGGACCGCGTCCCTGACCGCGCCGCCCACCAGGAACAGCTGGTGGCCGGCCTTCTGGAAGCGCGTTCCGAGCTCCGTGGCCACCGTCGGGAGGTCGATGAGCTCGTCCACGGGCGGACGATCGTCGGCGGGCGGGGTCACGGCGGAAGGATACCCCAGGGTCCGAGAATGGCCGACGAAGTGACGCGCTCGGCGAGCGCCGAGCTGTCTAGACGAGCTGTGCGGCCTTGAGGGCCAGCAGGAAGTCGTGCGGGTTGCTGGCGGTGTCCGAGGCGTCGTCGGGGTCGACGAGCCCCTCGCGGACCAGGTTGACCAGGGCCTGGTCGAACGTCTGCATGCCGTAGAACTCGCCCTCGGTCATGACATCGGGGATCGTGTTCGTCTGCTCGGGGTCGAGGATCCGCTCCTTGACCCGCCCGGTGTTCACCAGGACCTCGACGGCGGGGACCCGGCCCTTGCCGTCGGCGCGGGGAACCAGTCGCTGCGAGACGACCCCTCGGAGGCTCGCGGCCAGCGAGATGCGGACCTGCCGCTGCATCTCCGGCGGGAACAGGTCGATGATGCGGTTCACGGTCTCGGTCGCGTCCAGCGTATGCAGCGTGGCGATCACGAGGTGACCGGTCTCCGCGGCCTGGACGGCGGCCTCGACGGTTTCGGTGTCCCGGATCTCGCCGATGAAGATGACGTCGGGGTCCTGCCGGACGATGTGTCGGAGCGCGGTCCGGTACGTGGCAGTGTCGGCTCCGATCTCCCGCTGGTCGACGATCGACAGGAGGTCCTCGTGCACGATCTCGATGGGGTCCTCGACCGTGACGATGTGCGTCCGTCGGTTCGCGTTGATCCAGCCGATCATCGCCGCGATCGTGGTGGTCTTTCCGGTGCCGGCCGGCCCGGTCACCAGGATCAGGCCGCGCTGCTCCTGGGCCAGCCCGCCGACCGCCGCCGGGAGGTTCAGCTCGTCGAACGTGGGGATGTCGTTGCGGACCCGGCGGATGGCCAGGTTCACGTTCCCCCGCTGACGGAAGACGTTCACGCGGAACCGACCCACGCCGGGGAGCGTGTAGCCGACGTCGGCCTCGTTCGTCTCCCGGAACTCCTGGGCCTTGGCCGGGGGGAGGAGCTCCATGGCCGCGGCCTCGCAGTCAGCGCCGGTCAGCGGCTCGAACGGGCCGTGCTGGAGCACGCCGTCGATGCGCAGGACCGGCGGGAGACCGGCCTTCATGTGCACGTCGCTGGCGCCGGCCTCGACCATGTGGCGGAGGTAGCTCGTGACTGCCATCGCACAGTCAATCGGCCGCGGGGGTCTCTCTCTTGAGCGCTGTTCCCAGCCGTAGGCCGTTTGATGGGTCGGCCGCCTGGGGACAAACGGAGGGGAGCGAGCCGAACCGAGCGGAGGAGGAGGACAGTGGCTGTGGCGATGAGCAGAGCGGAGGCCGGCCGGAAGGGCGGGCTCACCACGAAGAAGCGATACGGAGCGGACTTCTACCAGCGGATCGGCCGCAAGGGCGGGAAGAAGGGCGGCCTGACCACCAAGCAGCGGTACGGCCCGGACTTCTACCGATCGATCGGCAGAAAAGGCGGCTCGCGCTAGGCTCGCGGCTCTTCTGGGGGCGGCGCCTGTTGACGCTCGGCACCCCGCAGCGCAACCACTCGCTGCGGGGGCCCCGTCTCGCTACGCGGCGCCGCCACGACGCCCCGCGTGACTGACCGCTTCGGTTACTTGGTCGCCCAGAAGATCTTGTCCAGCTCGCCGATGGCGTCCAGGAGCTGCTGGCCCTGGCTCGGGTCGATGGAGCGCTTCGAGTCGCCGGCGAGCTTGGTGGCCTTCCAGTACCGCTCGTGGAGGTCCGGGTACTGCTCCAGGTGCTCGGGCTTGAAGTAGTCGGTCCACAACACCCACAGGTGATGCTTCACCAGGTCCGCTCGCTCCTCCTTGATCTTCAGGGCCCGGTCCGCCCACTGGTCCTCCGACTGCGTGTCCGACCAGTTCGGGGGCTTCCGCTTGCTGGCGTCCTGGAACATCTCCTGGATCGCCTTGACCGACTCGGCCTCGATCCGGGCCTGGGCGGGATCGTAGACGCCGCATGGCAGGTCGCAGTGTCCGTGGACGACGCGCCGGGGGCGCAGGATGTCGAGGATCATGCCGCCTCCTTCCGTCTGCCTGCTTCGGAACCTATCACCTCGTCTGAACTTCGTCCTACCCCGGTAGGCTCTCGGCGATGCGACGGTGGCCGTGGGCAGCCGCGGCGATCGCGGCCGCGGTCGGGCTGACCCGCCCCTTCCGCGTCGAGGTCGCCGGAGAGAGCATGACTCCCGCGCTGCGCCCTGGGGACTGGCTTGTGGCCACCCGGGGTGGACGGATCCGGAGGGGAAACGTGGTCGTGCTTCGTCATCCCGGCCGGGCGTTCGACCTGGTCAAGCGGGTCCGGGCGGTCCCCGGCGACGAGGTCGATGGTCGGATCCTGGGGCCCGACGAGTTCCTGGTCGTCGGCGACAACGAGCGGGCCAGCACCGACGGGCGCAGCTTCGGCGCTGTCCCTCGAGAGGCCATCGAAGGGGTGGTCCGGTTCCGGTACCACCCCGATCCCGGCCGGGTGGGCTGAAGCTCAGACCCGGTCGGTGAAGAACACGGACGCCGCCGGCGGGCGGAGGCAGTGCTCCATGGCCATCACCGCGTTGTAGCTGCCCACGTTCAGGATGGCCACGATGTCCCCCTCCTCGACCGGAGGGAGGGGCACGTCCTCGGCGAACAGGTCGTCGCCCTCGTTGATGTTCCCCGCCACCGTCACGGTCCCGGTGCCGGTCTCGCCTGCGGCCCGGCACACCACCACCTGGACCGGCATGCCGTAGATGAAGTGCTCGGGGGCCACGGTGAATCCGGCGTCGAGGCCGACGAACGTGGCCCCGGCCCGATCCTCGACCGTGACCACCTCGGCCAGAAGGTGACCGCACTCCTTCGTCAGGTAGTCGCCGGGCTCGCACGCCACCACGACCTCGAGCGGCACGAGGTGCCGGGCCAGGATCGCGGTCCAGGCGTCGAGGTCCAGCGGCCGGTCGCCGGCCCGTTGGGGGACACCCAGACCGCCCCCCACGTTGACCTCGCCGATCGGCATCCCCGCCTCCTTCAGTCGCCGGGTCATCCGCGCGGCCCCCTCGATGGCGCGCTCGAGCGCCGGGAGCGCCTCGGTCAAGTACGCCCGGCCGACGTGGAAGTGGACGGTGTCGATGACGAGGGCGTGCCGGCGCGCCGCCTCGACGGCGCGCTCGAGGTCCTCCTCATAGATCCCGAATTTGGTGGGCCGCTCGCCGCTGTAGGTCTGCGACCCATCCCATCCCGCGCCGGCTCGCGGGTTGACCCGGAGGCCGATGGCGCGCCCCGGCGCCCGCCGTCCGACCCGTTCGAGCTGGCTCAGCAGGTCGACGTTGATGTGGACCGGATGCGCCAGGACGACGTCGAGATCGCGCTCGGACACGTTCGTCCCCGTGTAGCTGATCTCCTCCGGTGCCCAGCCGTGCTCCAGCGCGTGGAGCAGCTCCCGTGGCGAGCACGCGTCGATGCCCACGCCGGCGGGATGGCCGGGAGGGCCGAGGGCTCGGAGCACCGCCAGCGCTTCCGGTGCGCGCTGGGCCTTCAGGGCCAGCCGAACGCGGTGCCGAAGCCCGGCCCGGGCCAGAGCGTCCCGGAGCGCTCGGGCCTGCTCCTCCATCCGGACCAGGTCGTATGCGTACAGGGGGGTGCCGTGCTCTCGGGCCAGCGCCTCCCCGTCCCGGCCGGCGATGCGGAGCCGACCGTGGCGGACCTCGAGGCCGGGCCGGGCCCACCAGGGACCGCTCACCGGCGATCGGCGCTGGGGTCGGAGGCGAGCTCGCGGTCGAGCCTCCACATCTCCCCGAGCGAGACCTGGATGCGCCGGCCGTCGGCGAGGCGAAGGCGGAAGCACCGAAGCGACTCCACGCCACGCCGTTCGGACCAGGCCCGTTCGGTCTCGGCCACCTCGACCGGCACGCCATCGAGGAGCACCTCGCGTGGCTCCTCGTCGGCCCGGGCACCCGCGTACGTGCGGACCTCGACGTCGGGGGGGAGCCGTCGGCGGCGAAGCGCCAGCGCGCCGCCCACGATCAGGTACAGCACGCCGGCCAGCAGGATGATGCCCAGGTCGCTCAGGAACGGCCGGAGGGCCGTGGCCACGAGCGCCGCGACGACGAACGCGCCGTTGTACCCGATGTCGTACACGGCGAAGGCCCGGCCCCGGTAGTGGTCGGGGATCGATCGCATGATGATGGTGTCCGAGGCGATCTTCGTGGCGGTCATGGCCGTCCCGGCGAGCCCCACTGCCGCCAGGATCGCCGCCCACACCGAGAGCGGCCCGCCCACGAGCGTGGCCACTCCGGCCAGGACGAACGCCACGGGGGCCACCCCGGGCCGGCCCACCCGGCGGGCCACCCCCGGCACCAGCAGGGCCCCCACGAACCCGCCGACGCCGACGGCGGCGAGCACGACCGAGAACCCGCTGGCCCCGATGTCGAACCGTGCCCGGCCCACCACCAGCGCCGCCAGGATGACGAAGCCATGGAGGGCCCGCATGGCCCACGTCGAGGACACCGCATACGTCGCGCTCGAACTTCCCAGCAACACTCGAAGACCGTCGCGCACGTCGCGGACGTTGTCCCGGAGCTCGCGGACGATCCCGGCCAGGCCTCGGCGCTCGCCATGCGGGAGGACGAGACCCGCCGCCGCGACCGCGCTCCCCACGGTACACACCGCCGCCAGCAAGATCGGCAGGCGCGGCGAGACCGCGTCGGTCAGCGGGCCACCGATGACGGCGCCCCCCAGCGCGAACACCATGCCCGCGGTCGACGACACCGCGTTGGCCCCGAGGTAGTGCTCCGGCGGCACCACCATCGGCATGACCGCGTTCTTGGTCGCGTGGTAGAAGCGGTTCACCGAAACCGCGGCCACGGCCAGCGCCAGCAGGACCGGCTCCGGCCACGACACCGCCGGGAGCAGCAGGAGGATCAGGCCGGTCCGGACCACAGACGTCCCCACGAGGATCGACCGTCGGGAGAACCGGTCGATGAACGGACCGGTGAACGGGCCGACCAACGAGAACGGCAGTAGCGTCACCGCCAGGACCTTGGTCACCTGGGCGGGCGTGCGGGCGGCCTCCAGGCCGAAGATGAGAACCGAGGCCAGGGCGATCTGATAGAGGCCGTCGGCGATCTGGTTCAGCAGCTGCGAGGTGAGGAGCAGGCGGAACCCTCGCGGCGCCAGCAGGGAGCCGAGGCGCCTGAGCCCGCGTCGGAAGGACGCCTCGTTCACGGCCCCCCGCCTTGGCTCAGCGCTGCGGCTGCACGTCGAAGAACGCGGTCCAATCCTGGTTGGCCGAGGCACCGTTGCCCAGGATGAACTCCTCGACCATCTCCCGGGCCGCATCGTCGGAGAATTGCACCGGCGGCGACTTCATGAAGTAGGCCGAGGGGCCGATCAGCGGCCCGCCGATCCTTCGGTCCATGGCCAACTTCGCGCTCCGGACCGCGTCGATCACGATGCCGGCCGAGTTGGGCGAGTCCCACACCTCGAGCTTCAGGTCGATCGTCAGCGGGACGTCACCGAAGGACTGTCCCTCGAGCCTGATCTGCGCCCACTTCCGGTCCTCGAGCCACGGCACGTGGTCCGAAGGGCCGATGTGGATGTCGTCGGCGTCGAGCCGCTTGCGGAGCTGGCTCTGCACCGACTGGGTCTTCGACACCTTCTTCGAGGTGAGCCGCTCGCGCTCCAGCATGTTCTTGAAGTCCATGTTTCCGCCGAAGTTCAGCTGGTAGGTGCGGTCCAGCCGGACGCCGCGGTCCTCGAAGAGCTTGGCCAGCACCCGGTGGACGATCGTCGAGCCGACCTGAGACTTGATGTCATCGCCCACGATCGGCAGGCGGGCGTCGCCGAAACGCTTCGCCCACTCGGGATCCGAGGCGATGAACGCCGGGATGCAGTTGACGAATCCGCAACCGGCGTCGAGCGCGGCCTGCGCGTAGTGCCGAGCGGCCTCCTCGCTCCCGACGGGGAGGTAGCTGACCACGACGTCCGCGCGGGCCTCGCGGAGAGCCCGGGCCACATCCACCGGCTCCTCGCCCGACTCCTCGATCGTCTCGCGGTAGTACCGCCCCAGCCCGTCCAGGGTCGGGCCCCGCTGGACCGGTACGCCTGTGGGCGGGACGTCGTGGGCGAACCGGATCGTGTTGTTCGGCTCGGCGAAGATGGCCTCGGCCACGTCCCGCCCGACCTTCTTGCCATCGACGTCGAAGGCCGCCACGACCTCGATGTCGGACACGTGGTACGGGCCCAGCTTCACGTGCATGAGGCCCGGTGCGGTGTCGGCCGGGTCGGCGTCACGGTAATACTGCAGCCCCTGGACCAGCGCCGACGCACAGTTGCCCACGCCCACGATGGCGATGCGAACCTTGGTCATGCTCCCTCCTTCGTCCCCGCGGGGCTCGTCCGTCGGGCCCGGCGGGGCCGCTTGGCCTCGCGCCGCTCCGCCTGGATGAGATCTTCGAGCCACGAGATGTCCCGCTGCGTCGAGTCCATCCCGTGGCGCATCAGCGATTGCGTGTAGCCGTCCGAGCGTGCGGTCAGCCGCTGCTTCAACTCGGCCAGCCGCTCGTAGAGCGCCGCCCGACGACGTTCGAGCACGCCGATCCGGGTCTCGGGCTTGAGGTACCTGAAGAACGCCAGCCGAACCCGGAACCCCATGTCGTCCTGCTCGCGTTCGCCGGCCGAGCTCAGCAACTCGGTGAACAGCCGCTCCCCCTTCTCGGTCAGCCGGTACACGTTGCGGCGGCGACCGACCTTCGTCTTGGGGAAGACCTCCTCGACCGCGCCCTGGGCTCGCAGCCGCTTCAGGGCCGGGTACAGGGCCCCGTACGAGACCTGCCAGAAGGGCCCCAGGGTCTCCGACAGGCTCTTCTTCAGCTGGTAGCCGTGCATGGAGCGCTCCTTCAGGAGGCCCAGGACCGCGAGCTCGAGCACCTTCTCTCCTTTGTGGGGATCGTGCGATATATCGGTTCGATATATCGCGTCGATATATACCAGGCGGACCGGGGAGCGTCAACCTGCGGGTGTCAAGCCGCCCAGTCGAAGACGGCGCCGAGGCCCTGGACGAAGGCCAGCCAGACCAGCCCGGCCACGAACGGGAGGACAAGGACGAGCGCGGGGCGGCGCCACCACCGGATCGCCAGGAGGATGAGGACGGCCATCACCGCCCACAGGATGAAGAGCCACGGCCCCGGGACCACGAGGCCGGACGCCAGATAGAAGTAGGCGGCCACCGTCAGCAGGGCGTACCCAACCACCAGCATCCCGATCTGCGCCGGCGAGAGCTCCGACCTCGCGCTCATCGTGGCGGGCATCCTAGTCTTCCTGAGGCTGAGGGACCGGCCGGAGCGGCCGGTCCCTCGGGGGAGCCTAAGGCCGTCCCCGGACCGCACGCGGGCCTGCGGTCCGAGGACGTCTTCGTGTGGGTTCGACGCCGCGGGCGGGAATCCTTCTCCGCGTCTGCGGTCGGCGGTCCGAGCGAGCCACTAGACTAGCCGCGCGATGTCGCGGGTCCTCCTCATCGGCTGGGACGGCGCCGACTGGCGCATCCTGGACCCCATGCTCGAAGCGGGGCTGCTTCCCAACCTCCGGTCGCTGATCGACCGGGGCGCCAGGGGAGTCCTCCGGTCCACCACCCCGAACCACTCCTGGGCGGCCTGGCCGTCGTTCCTCACCGGCGTCGAGCCGTCGAACCACGGCGTCTACGACATCTTCGAGAAGGAGCTGGGCGTCCGGAAGAGCCTCCCGGTGACCTATCGGTCGATCAAGGAGAAGACGATGCTGGCCGACCTGACGGCGGCCGGCTGCACCACCGTGATGACGAACCTTCCGCTCACGTTCCCACCGCCCCGGATCGACGGGAAGCTCGTGGCCGGCGGCGTGCTCCCGAAGTGGCGCCCGTTCACCCACCCCGAGTCGCTGGCCGGCGAGCTGGAGAAGGCCGGCGCGCCGTTCCCGATCAACGGGATGTCGTGGACGACCTTCCGCAACCGGCCCGAGCCCTTCCTCGAAGAGGCCCGTGAGCTGACCGAGGCCCGGACCCGGGCGAACCTCCACCTGCTCGACACGACCGACTGGCGGTTCGCTGCGCTGATCTATGTCGCCACCGACCGGGTCCAGCACTGCCTCGACAAGTACGTGGCACCCGACCACCCCGACTTCGCTTCGCTGTCCCGTCAGCCGCTCGCGGAGAAGGTCCGCGACGTGTACCGGCTGCTCGACGATGCGCTCGGCCGGGTCCTCGAGCGCGCGGAGGACGACGATCTGGTGCTGTTCGTTTCCGACCACGGCTTCCAGTCCTGCACCCGGGCCCTGCACATGGACCGGCTGCTGGAGCACCTCGGGCTCCTCCGGTTCGCCGCGTCGAAGGCGGTGTTCGGGCCGATGCAGTGGGGCCCCATGCGGACCGTGGCCCGGAAGGTGTACGACGTCCTGGGGCTCCACGGCCGGATCTCGCTCCCCCAGTCCGTGAACTGGCAGAGGACCGTGGCCTACACGTCGGTGCGCTCGACGGGCGAAGGTGTGTCGATCAACGTGGCCGGCCGGGAGCCGGACGGCATCGTCGACCCCGGCGACTTCGAGGCCACCCGCGACCGGGTCATGGAGGCGCTCGATGGGTTCACCGACCCGGCCACGGAGAAGAAGCCGTTCCGTCGGGTGCTCCGCCGCGAGGACGTGTTCACCGGCCGCCACGCGGAGACGGCCCCCGATATCCTCCTGGACCCGGCGCCGCTGTACAGCCTGACCCACGCGAAGTCGATGGTCGAGGACGCCGACTGGCTCTCCGGCGACCACCGCATGGAGGGTGTCATCGCGGCGAGCGGCCCTCGGGTTCGGCCGGACGCGTTCGCGGAGCCGGCCCTGCTGGTCGACATGGCCCCGACGATCCTGGCCGCGCTCGGCGTGCCCGCCTCGGTGAAGCACGACGGCCAGGTGCTGTCGGCGGTCGTCGGGGACGAGGCCAGCGTGGCGGCCGCGGGGGTCCGCGAGGGTGAGGCCGGCGCCGACGACGCGACCGGCCTGGCCGAGGACGAGGCGCTGGAGGTCGAGGAGCACCTCCGCGGCCTTGGCTACCTCGAGTAGCGACCCGGCCGGCGAGCGCCGCCGGAGCGGGCGGCTCCGGGCCGCCGTCGAACAGGTTCTCCCGATCGAGCGCTTCGGAGACGAGCGCACGATCCTCGCCGGCACGGGCCAGAGCGCGATCGGGCTCGTGGTGGCCATCCTGGCCACGTTCGCCACGCAGGTCCTGATCACGCGGGTCCAGGGCCCGGCCGCCTTCGGGATCGTCACCCTGGCCACCCAGGGAGCCCTGGTCCTGGGGTACTTCTCCCGCGTGGGGATGGACATGGCCGCCGTGCGCCGTGTGGCCATCGACCTCGGCCGGGGGGACCGGGCCCGGGTCCGGGCCGTCGTCTCCCGCGCAGCCGTGATCGCCGCCGTGGCCAGCCTCGCCGTCGCCGCGCTGGTCTTCGCGGTGGCCGACCCGCTGGCCCGGGCCTTCGCTGAGGACGAGGCGGCGGCTGCGGGAGACGCCTTCCGGGCCGGCGCCCTGGCTATCCCGTTCGTGGCCCTGGTCCAGGTCTACCTCGGCGGGACCAGGGGCCTGAAGGTGATGCGGCACACCCTCTACGTGTTCTGGATGGGGCAGCCGCTCGGGTGGTTGGTGCTGATCCTGGTGGGCTGGCTGGTGGCCCGGTCGGTGGGCGTGACCACGCTGGCGTACTCGGCGTCGTGGCTGGTGGCAACCGGGGCCGCCGCGTGGCTCTGGCACCGGGAGACCGCAGGTTTCGGCCGGGCCCGGCCCGAGCCCGGCGAGCTCCGGGACCTCCTCCGGTACGGGACCCCCCGGGCCCCGGCGGCCCTGTTCTCGCAGCTCCTGTTCTGGACCGACCTGTTCGTGCTGGCCAGCTACGCGCCGGCGGCCCAGACCGGCGTGTACGCCGCCGCGGCCCGGGCCGCTCAGGTGATCCTGCTGTTCATCATCTCGGTGTCGCTGATGTTCAGCCCGTTCGTGGCGGATCTGCACGCCAGGGGGGAGCGCGACACGCTCGACCGGCTGTTCAAGCAGATCACCCGGTGGACCATGGCCGCCACGCTCCCGCTGTTCGTGGTGCTCGCGGTGACGCCGGGCTCTGCCCTCCGCCTGTTCGGGTCGGAGTTCGGGGCCGGTCGGACGGCCCTGCTGATCCTGCTGCTGGGGCAGCTGGTCAACGTGGCCACCGGGACGGTCGGCTTCGTCCTGATCATGGTGGGTCGCACGGGCTGGGACCTCGTCGTCTATGCGGCGTCGGTGGCCTTCGACATCGGGGCGGCGGTCCTGCTGATCGGGGGGCTGGGACTGGGGATGGAGGGGGCCGCCCTGGCCGGGGCGCTGACGATGGCTCTGTCGAAGCTGGCCCGGCTGTGGCTGGTGTGGCGGTTCGTGCGGATCCAGCCGTTCGATCGCGACTACGCCAGGCTGATGCTCCCCACCGCGGCGGGGCTGGCCCTCGGCATCGGCGCCCATCTGGCCCTCGGAGGCGCCTCGTGGCCGGTGGATCTCCTGGGCACCGCCGTGGCCGCCTCGGCCGGGTACCTGCCGGTGCTCCTGTGGGTGGGGCTGCCGCCGGCCGAACGGAGGGCCGTGACCGGGCTGGCCCGGGCCGCGCTGGGTCGGTAGCACGGCCGGTCGCCGGGCCGACGGCCGGATTGCCGACTGGCGTGACCGCGCTCCGCGAGGTACCGTTGCGGCTGAGATGTCCCGCTCGGCTGCGCCCCAGCCCAGCTGCACCGAATGCGGCGCCCTTCTGGCCCCGCGCATCCTCCCCGACGGCGTCGCGGTGCTCGGTGACCTGAGCGTCCCGTTCCGCCGCGAGACCGACTTCGTGCTGTGTGACCGCTGCCTGGCCACGTTCCGTGCGGAGGACGTCCGGGACGGCCGGCTCCGCCCGGTCTAGCGTCGACGGGAGTCAGCGCACGAGCTCGAGCGCCCGCTCCACCGCGTCCTCCGGCGTTCGGGCGTCGACGACGTCGGCACGGCCCAGGTCCCACGTCCGCAGGCCGACCACGGGCGTCCCCATCTTCCGGGCCAGGGCGATCTCCGACAGCGTCCCCCACTCGCCGCCGACGGCGATGACCGCGTCCGCCGCTCGGGCGATGATGGCGTTCCGGGCCTCGCCCATCCCCGTGGGGAGGGCCGCGGTGAGGTGCTCGCTGGCGCCGAGCCGGTCGTCGCCGGGGAGGATCCCCACCACCGTGCCACCCGCACGTGCGGCGCCGCGAGCGGCGGCGTCCATGACCCCGCCGAGGCCGCCGCACAGCACCACCGCCCCGGACTCGGCCAGCCGCCGGCCGACCTCCTCGGCCCACCGCTCCTCTTCGTGGGTGGCGGAGCCGGGGCCGCAGACCGCCACGTAGGGCCCGGTCATCGGAGCAGCTCGTCGAGGAGCGCGGCGGCCGCGGCCTTGTCGAGGGGCTCGTTGCCGTTGCCGCACTTCGGGGACTGCACGCAGGAGGGGCACCCCGACTGGCACGGGCACGAGCGGATCGCCTCGAGCGTCGCCCGGAGCCACCGCTCGGCCGCGGCGAACCCCCGCTCGGCGATCCCGGCGCCGCCCGGGTAGCCGTCGTAGATGAAGATGGCGCACGAGCCCGTGTCCGGGTGGAACGCTGTCGACACTCCTCCCACGTCCCACCGGTCGCACGTCGCCACCAGCGGCAGGAGGCCGATGGCGGCGTGCTCGGCCGCGTGCGCGGCTCCCGGGAGGTCGGCGGGGGCCACCCCGGCCCGGGCGATGACCTGGTCGGGGATCGCCCACCACACCGCCCGGGTCACCAGGGACTGCGGCGGCAGGTCCAGGGGAACGGTGTCCACGATCTCTCCGGTCATGTGGAGCTTCCGAACGAAGCCGACGACCTGGTCCGTCACCCGAACATCGCCGAAGAACATCGGCGTCTCGCCGAGCTTCGACTCGGTGAGGGACCGGAGGACCTCGATGTCCGTGGTGTCGCGGGACTGCGTGTACCAGTCGGCATCGGAGGGCCGGACCAGGGCCACGCTTCGGCCGAGGTCCAGCTCGACGACCTCGTACTGCTCGCCCTGATGGAGGTAGATGGCGCCGGGGTGGACCTGCAGGAAGGCGCGCGGCTCGTCCACGGTGCCGAGCAGCGCGCCGGTGCCGTCCTCGACGATGAGGAACAGCCGGCCCGACGCCGATCGGATGTCGACGGCGGTGTGCGGTGCGTCACCCGCTCGGGCGTGGAGCCGGCCCCGCCGCTCGACCAGCTCGCCCGCGGACAGCAGGTCGTCGGCAACCTCTCCGCCGGCGTCGCCGAAGAACGTCAGCTCCTCCGGGTCCAGCGGCTGCTCCCGGGCCGCGCATCGGAGGTGCGGTCCGAGCACGTATGGGTTCGTCGGGTCGATCACCGCCGCCTCGGGCGGCTTCCGGAACAGGTCGGCCGGGTGGGACACGAGGTATTGGTCCAGCGGATCGTCCTGGGCCACCAGCACCGCCAGCGAGGACTCCGTCCGCCGCCCGGCCCGGCCCGCCTGCTGCCACATCGAGGCGCGCGTTCCCGGGTAGCCGGTCAGGATCGCCGCGTCCAGCGACCCGACGTCGATCCCCAGCTCGAGCGCCGAGGTCGACGCCACCGCCAGCAGATCGCCGTCCGCCAGCGCCCGCTCCAGGGCCCGGCGCTCTTCCGGCAGGTACCCGGCCCGGTACGCCTTCACCCGGCCGGCCAGTGCGGGGTTCAGGCTTCGACGGGTGGCGTCGGCCAGGATCTCGGCGGCTCGGCGAGAGCGGGCGAAGGCGATGGCCCGCACGTCGTCGTCCACCAGCCGCGACAGGAGGAACGAGGCCTCGGTGATCGCGCTGCCTCTGGTCCCGCTCTCGTCGTCGAGGAGCGGGGGGTTCCACAGGCAGAACAGCTTCTCGCCCCGGGGCGAGCGGTCCTCGTCGACCGCCTCGAACGGCTGCCCGACGAGCCGTTCCGCCAGCTCGGCCGGGTTGCCCACGGTGGCCGAGGTCATCACGAACCGAGGAGTCCCGCCGTAGTGCGCCACCAGCCGGCGCAACCGGCGAAGCACCAGCGCGACGTGCGAGCCGAACACGCCGCGGCATACGTGCGCCTCGTCCACGACGATCAGCGACAGCCGCAGGAAGAAGTCGGCCCACCGCGCGTGGCCCGGCAGGATCCCGGCGTGGAGCATGTCCGGGTTCGTGAGGATCAGGTTGGCGGTCCGACGGATCAACGGGCGTTCCGGGCCCGGCGTGTCGCCGTCGTACACCGCCGCCCGGATCTGAGGCAAGCGGAGGCTGCGGATCTGCCTGACCTGGTCCCGGGCCAAGGCCTTCGTCGGGAACAGGAACAGCGCCGTGCTCTTGGGGTCCTCGAGGGCGGCCCGGGCGAAGGCCAGGTCGTACACGAGGGTCTTCCCGCTGGCGGTGCCCGAGGCGACGATGACGTTCCGGCCGTGCTCGAGGAGCTCCAGGGCCCGCGCCTGGTGTGGGTAGAGGCCTTCGATCCCCAGCAGCCGAAGCCGGTCGGGGATCGGGTCGGGGAGGCCCGGGAACGGCGCGGTCTCGGGGGCGCGGGCCGGGAGCGTCTCGATGTGGACCAGCCGGTCCCGGGTGACGTCGTCGTCCGACAGCCGTTGCAGGAACGCCGCGGCGTCCATCGGACCATGGTGCCATGCTCAGCGGGACGTCAGCGGGCGTCCGGTATGCTTCGGCCCCGTGCAGCGCCAGTCGCTCCTCCGACCGTCGCTGATCCTCGCGGTGGCCTCCCCGCTGCCCGGGCTGGCCGTGCGGTTCGACCTCCTCCACGTGCCGCTGGTGCTGGAGACCACGCTGTACGGGGTGGCCATCCTCGGCGCGGCCTTCGTCCTGTCGTGGGCCGCCGAGGTGGCGCAGCTCGACATCTCACAGACGCTGGCCATCGCCGTCCTGGCCCTGATCGCGGTCCTCCCCGAGTACGCCGTGGACCTGTTCCTGGCCTTCAGGGCAGGCCAGGGGGACGAGGAGGCCCGGCATCTCGCGGTGGCCAACATGACCGGGGCCAACCGGCTCCTGATCGGGATCGGATGGGCGGCGGTGGTGCTGATCTTCGCCATGAAGACCGGCCGGCGGCGGGTCGAGCTTCGAACCGAGCAGCGCACCGACGTTGGTTTCCTCCTGGTGGCGACGCTGTGGGCGTTCACGATCCCGCTCCGCCGGGAGCTGTCGGTCCTCGACCTGGGGGTCCTGGGGACGATGTTCGTCTTCTACATCGTTCGAGCCGCGCGGGAGGAGGTCGAGGAGCCCGACCTGATCGGCGCCGCGGCTGCGATCGGCGCGCTGCCGAGGAGGGCCCGGCGAGTGACCACACTCGTCCTCTTCCTCATCTCCGCCGCGGTGATCCTCACGGTGGCGGAGGCCTTCGCCGAGGGCCTCCAGGAGATCGGCGACGAGTTCGGGATCAGCAAGTTCCTGCTGATCCAGTGGGTGGCGCCGCTGGCGTCAGAGGCGCCCGAGATGATCATCGCCATCCTGTTCACGCTGAGGCTGAAGGCCCAGGCGGGTCTGGGGACCCTGATCTCCTCGAAGGTGAACCAGTGGACGCTGCTGGTGGGGACGCTCCCGCTGGTGTTCTCGCTGGCCGGGGCGGGGCTGGACACGCCGATGGAGATGGACGGCCGCCAGGTCGAGGAGGTGTTCCTCACCGCGGCCCAGTCTCTGTTCGCCGTGGCCGTGATCGCGAACCTGACCGTGGCCAGATGGGAGGCCGTGGTGCTGCTCGTGCTCTTCCTCGGCCAGTTCGGGTTCGAGGACTCCACGATCCGTTACGTGTTCGCCTTCGTCTATCTGGGGCTGGCCGTGTTCATGTTCGTCTTCAACAAGGGCGTGCGGCTGAACCTGGTTCGCTCGCTGGCGTACGTGTTCACACCGAACCGGGGTGCACGCCGGCCTCCTGGGCCTCCGCGCGGGCGAACGATCGAACCGGGCTAGGGCTCGAGCAGCCCGTCGTCGGCGATGTCGGCGAACACGGCGTCGGCCTCGCCGCCGAGGGTGACGATGCTGGCGCCGCCGGCGGTACCGATACCGCCGGGGGTGACCCGGTTGACGACCTTGTTCGGGTTCACGGTCAGGGTGGCCATCGACAGCTGGAACAGCTCCATGGCCGAGAGGTCGGTCTGGATGTGCTCCATGCCCGACGCGAGCCAGGTGAACAGGGTGAATGGGTCCCGCCGGATATCCCTGCGGAACCGCTCCAGCGCGCCGAGCATCACCAGGCCCTGGTTCTCCGACCGGCTGAAGTCGCCGTTCGGGGTGCTCTTGCGGTTCCTGGCGAACGCCAGGGTCTGCTTGCCGTCGAGCTCCTGGAGGCCCTCCGAGAACACCGCGCCCGAGGACGGGTCGTTCATCGCGTACGGGATCTCGACCTCGATCCCCTCGACCGAGTTCACCATCTTCTTCAGCCCCTCGAACGAGGTCAGGAAGTAGCTGTCGACGTCCACCCCGACAAGCTCCTCTACGGTCTGCACCACCAGCTCAGGGCCGCCGGCGAACAGGGCGTTGTTGATCTTCTGGGTCCCCACGCCCGGGATCGGCACGTACGAGTCGCGGGGGAACCCGAGGATGGAGGCCCCACCCTCCCGCGGGTTGATGCCGATGAGGTGGATCGAGTCGGCCAGGCACCGCTCCACCGGCTCGCACACGCCGGGCCGGGCGTCACTGCCGATGGCCAGGACGAACAGCGTGCGCCGGCCGGCCACGTCGGCGAAGCTCGGGAGGAACGAGGAGTCCACGGGATGCCCAAGCGGCGCCGGCGGCGTGGCCTGGGCTCCCGCGCGGGGCGGGTCGGCCAGCACGGCGCCGCCCACGGCCCACACCGACACGGACACGAACAGCGCGATCAGCGGGTGCTTCCTCATGACGATGGCCCCGGCTCCGGCTGGGCCGCCCCGGGCCCGGTCAGTCGGGGGCCCGAGGCAACGGCCCCCGCGACGTCGTAGCCGCCGATCCTCCAGCTCCCTCCCTGCGGACTGAGGTAGTAAGTCCCGCGATGGATCACGTGCATCGGCCCGCCCCGATCGAGCTGCCCGTCGGCGACGAACCGCGTCGTGGCCACGGCCCCCACCGGGTCGGTCTCGGCATCGAACAGCACCCTGATCTTGAGGACCCCCACCACGGGTTCGACGAACGCGACCTGCTCGGCCTGGTCCCCCAGCGTGAACTGATCGAGCCCCGCTGAGGCGCGCTCCGCAGCGGCCTCGTCGAACTGCTCGAGGACCTCGGGGAAGGTCCCCCCCTCCCACTTCGACGGGTCGATGTACCCCGCCACGTACAGGGCGTCGAGGGTCTCCCGGATGTCCTCAGCGGCGTCGTCGACGCCGTCGCCGGATACCGCGCCGCCGGGCGCAGTGCCGTTCACCTTGGAGAGGTCGAAGGAGAAGTCCGCGACCGGGTGCTCCTCCTGGCCGATGGCGATCGGCGCGCCGGGCCGGAGGAAGAACCACCACGCGCCGGCACCGAGCGCGCCGAGTACGAGGATGCCGAGCACGATCGTGATCGCACGGCGTCCCCCGCCTCGCTGTTGCCGGTGGGCCCCCCCTGACACGGCCGGGGAGACTATCAGACAGACGGGGGTCGTCTTCAACCATCGCGGGGTAGGATGCTCCCGATCGTAGGGGTGCCGGGAAGCCTGGTCGGCGACCGGTGCCCCTTTCGCATGTGGAGGCCGGGATGGAGCAGCAGTCGGTCCTGCTCGACCTGTTCGTCCTGTTCGCGGCGGCCAAGATCTTCGGTGAGCTCTTCCAGGCCATCCGTCAGCCGGCCGTGGTCGGCGAGTTGCTGGCGGGTGTGGTCGTGGGCCCGCACGTGCTCGGCCTGCTCGGGGGAGGGGAGCAGGACGTGCTCGAGGTGGTGGCCGAGCTCGGGGTAATCATCCTGCTGTTCACGGTGGGGCTGGAGACCAGCCTCGATGACCTCCGGAGGGTCGGGCGGCCCGCCTTGCTGGTGGGGCTGCTCGGCGTGGCGCTCCCGTTCGCCGCCGGCATGGGGCTGATGATCGTACTCGGATACGAGCGCGCGGACTCACTGTTCGTCTCCGCGGCCATCGTGGCCACCAGCGTGGGGGTGACGGCTCGGGTGCTTCGAGACCTCGGCGCGGTGAACACCACGGCAGCCAGGGTGGTCCTCGGCGCCGCCGTGGTCGACGACATCCTGGCCATCATGCTGCTGGCCGTGGTCTCGGGCCTGGCCGTGGGAGACCTGTCCACGGTCGAGCTCGTCGTCCTCATCGTGGAGGTCCTGCTGTTCCTGGGCATCGTGCTGTTCCTGGGACCGAAGGCCATACGGCGGCTCTCCTCGATCGTCCGGGTCCCGGGCATCCCGGAATCTCCGTTCCTGGTGGCCGTGCTGCTGACCCTGGGACTGGCGGCGGCCTCCGAGGTCATCGGCCTGGCCGCCATCATCGGGGCGTTCCTGGCGGGGCTGATCTTCGAGTTCCGCAAGGAGGAGGTGGCCACCCAGATCGAGCCGGTGTACGAGTTCCTGGTCCCCTTCTTCTTCGCCATCACCGGGAGCCAGCTCGATCCCACGGTCTTCGGGGACGTCGGAATCCTGGGGCTCGCGGCCATGGTGACGGCCATCGCGGTGGTCACGAAGGTGCTCGGTGGGTACGCGGGCTCGGTCGGGCTGGAGCGGGGGACCCGGCTCACCGTCGGGGTGGGGATGGTGCCGCGAGGAGAGGTTGGCCTGATCGTGGCCTCGCTCGGGTTGGGGCTGGGCCTCGACGCGGAGCTCTTCGGCGTGGTCGTGGCAATGACGGTGGTCACAACGATCGCCACGCCGCCGGTGCTCGGCCCGCTCGTCGCGGCGGAACGGCGCCGGACGGAGCGAACCGAGCGCTAGGCTATAATCCGCGGGCTTCGAGCCCGTTCCCCCGAGGAGGATCTGAACCATGACCGTGTTGGCCCAGGAAGCCGG
>CALAEC010000257.1 GCA_937890785.1 uncultured Actinomycetes bacterium | reverse complement strand
GCTCCGCTCGCTTCGCTAGGCTCGAAGGCGGGATGAGCCCGCACACCCCACGATCCGGGGGGGACCCGATCGGGTCCCGACCCCGAGGCTTGGACGACTGCCCGCACCGGCCGTCCTGGATCGTGGTCCGGATCGGAGACCACCTCCGCTTCCACTACTGCCCTGAGTGCGTCCAGGGGCAGTGGTGGTCGGCGGAAGATGGGCCGATCGACCGGTCAGAGGCCGGTCTGGACCGCACCTAACAGGACGCCGCATGGCACGGGTGGGCCGTCTCCGGCGTGCCTCAACACGGGCCCATTCGGGACCGATGACTGAAGCACGGACATGA
This sequence comes from uncultured Actinomycetes bacterium, assembly GCA_937890785.1. Lineage (GTDB taxonomy): Bacteria > Actinomycetota > UBA4738 > UBA4738 > CALAEC01 > CALAEC01. The sequence continues at coordinate 13,625 of CALAEC010000257.1, read as the reverse complement.
CCACCGAGCCCACCCTTTCCGACCGCCGGGTCGGCCGTCCCAGGATGGCCGACCGCATCCTGGCGGACCTCACATCCGACTTCATCTACGAGCTGCGGTTCGACAAGACCGGGGACCTGGTGCTCGAGTGGGCCGAGGGGAACGTCGAGGGCGTGCTGGGCGTGCCGGCCGAGGGAGCCACCGTCGAGGATCTGCTCGGCCTGACCCACCCCGAGGACATGCCCACGATTCAGGCCGACCGGGCCCGGCTGTTGGCCGGCGAGCCCGTCACCCAGCTCGTCCGCATCGTCCGCCCGTCCGGCGAGATCCGCTGGCTCCAGAGCCTGATCCGGCCCGAGGTCGACCCCGCCACCGGCCGGGTCGTCGGGTTCCACGGCGCCTCGACCGACGCGACCGCGCGGGTCGAGGCCGAACGGGAGCGGGAGCGCTCGCTGTCGCTCCTGCACGCCACCCTCGAGGCCACCGCGGACGGCATCCTCGTCGTCGACATCGGCGGAAAGGTGGTATCGGCGAACCGACGGTTCACCGAGCTGTGGAGGATCCCCGATGAGCTCATGGCCACCCGGGACGACGACCGCCTCCTCGAGTTCGTGCTCGAGCAGCTCACGGAGCCCGAAGCGTTCCTGGCCACGGTCCGCTTCCTGTACGACCACCCCCAGGCCGAGAGCGAGGACGTCCTGGAGTTCAAGGACGGGCGCATCTTCGAGCGAGTCTCCCGCCCTCAGCGCCTGGCCGGCGAGGCTGTGGGCCGGGTGTGGTGCTTCCGCGACATCACCCAGAACCGCCGAGCGGAGCGGTTCCTGGCCGACGCCCAGCGCGTGGCGCGGGTGGGCAGCTGGGAATTCGACGCGCGCACCGAGGAGACCACGTGGTCCGAGGAGCTGTTCCGACTGTACGGAGAGGAGCCGGGAACCTTCGAGCCGACATTGGAGACGTGGCTGGCTCGGGTCCACCCCGAGGACCGCGACCGGGTCCAGCGCCTCGACAGCGAGGCCATGGCGCGGGGCGGACCGTTCGAGTACCGCTTCCGGGTGGTCCTCCCCGGTGGAGAGGTTCGCATCCACCACGCCCAGGGAGAGGTGTTGCACGACCGGGACGGAACCTCCCTCCGCGTCCTGGGAACGGAGCTCGACGTCACCGACCGGGCCCGGGCCGAGCAGGCCTTGCGCGAGAGCGAGGAGCGATATCGCGAGCTCCTGGAGCACCAGCCCGCCGTCGTCTACCTCGCCGAGCCGGGGGCCGTCGGCTCGTGGCTGTACGTCAGCCCGCAGATCGAGCGTCTGGTCGGCTTCACGCCCGAGGAGTGGATCGCCAACCCGAAGTTGTGGGTGGAGCGCGTGCACCCCGACGACCGCGACCGGGTGGTGGCCGCCGAGGACGCCCTGATCGATGCGTCCACCGTAGAGGACGGGGCGGAGCTCCCCGCGCTGGGCATCGAGTACCGCATGGTGGCCAAGGACGGCCGCGAGGTGTGGGTCCGGGACGAGGCCTTCTTCCTCCGTGAACGCGAGCCGATGGTCCTGCGAGGATTGCTCCTCGACATCACCGACAGAGTGCGGGCGGAAACGGCGCTCCGCGCGTCGAACCAGGCGCTGAACACGCTGATCGACTCCTCCCCGATGGCCATCGTGACGCTCGACCAGGAGCGGCGGGTGACGCTGTGGAACCGGGCGGCCGAATCGATCTTCGGCTGGACCGCGGCCGAGGTGCTGGGGCAGCCCTACCCGATCGTCTCGCCCGACGGCGAAGCCGAACACCTGGGGATCATCGACCGGTTGCTGCGGGGCGAGATCGTCGGGAGCGAGGAGGTCGTCCGCCTCAGCCGCGACGGCAGCGAGGTCCATCTCCTGCTCTCCGCCGCGCCGCTCCGCGACGAGCGAGGCGAGGTGACCGGGGTCATGGGCGTCCTGGCCGACATCAGCGACCGGAAGGCCGCCGAGGCCCTGGCCGGCAGCGTGGTCCGGGCCTCGCTCGACCCGATCATCGTCATGGATCACGAGGGCCTGATCGTGGAGTTCAATCCCGCGGCCGAGGCCACGTTCGGATACCGCCGCGACGACCTCTTGGGCTGGCCGGTCTCGGAGCTGATGCCCGAGAAGTATCGGGCCGCCCACCGCGCGGGCCTGGCCAGGTTCCTGGCCTCCGGCGAGGGCCGGATATTGGGGCGGCGCATGGAGGTGACCGCGCTCCGGTCCGACGGCTCCGAGTTCCCCGCCGAGCTGACCGTGACCAGGGTGGAGGGCAAGGAGCCGCCCCTCTTCACCGCATCCCTTCGTGACATCACCGAGCGCGTCCGGGCCGAGGAGGAGATCCGGGAGAGCCTGGCCCGGCTCAGGGCCACGGACGAGCAGCGTCGCCGGCTGGTCGAGCGCGTGGTGGCCGCCCAGGAGGAGGAACGGCGACGGATCGCCGCCGACATCCACGACGACTCGGTCCAGGTCATGGCGGCCGTGGGGATCCGGCTCGAGTCGCTGGGCCGGATGGTCGAGGACGAGCGGGCCACGCTGGCGGTCAAACAGCTGCAGCAGACCGTGGGCGCCGCCGTGGACCGCCTCCGTCAGCTGATGTTCGAGCTGCGGCCCCCCGCCCTCGACCGCGAGGGCCTGGTCCCGGCGCTACGGACGTACCTCGACCGGATCGGCTCAGAGACCGGCCTGTCGTGCTCGCTCCAGAACAACCTCGTGACCGAGCCGTCCGAGGCCACCCGGCTGGCCCTGTACCGGATCGTCCAGGAGGCCGTCACCAACGTTCGGAAGCACGCCGCCGCCAGCTCGGTCACCGTGTTCCTGGCCCCCCGCGACGGCGGCACGCTCCTCCGCGTGGTCGACGACGGTCGCGGCTTCGACAGCCTGAACGGGGTGGTGTCGAGGCCCGGGCACCTCGGTCTCTCCGCGATGCGCGAACAGGCAGAGATGGCCCGGGGGCGGTTCCAGCTCCGGAGCCGGCCGGGCGGGGGGACCACCATCGAGGTGTGGGTGCCGCACCCGGAGGCCACGGGTGTCTGAGCCGAACGGTCGGATCACGGTGCTGATCGCCGAGGACGAGCCGGCGGTCCGGTCCGCACTGGCCGACCTCATCGACATCGAGGACGAGCTCGAGCTGGTCGGCGCGGCCGCCGACGCCCAGGAGGCCATCGATCTGGCCAAGGAGCACCTCCCCGACGTGGCCCTCGTCGACGTGAAGATGCCGGCCGGCGGGGGAACCCGCGCGGCCAGGGAGATCAGGAGCCTGTCCCCCACGACTCGCGTGGTGGCGCTCTCCGCCTACGAGGACCGGACCACGGTCCTGGAGATGCTGCGGGCCGGCGCCGCGGGATACCTCGTCAAGGGCACGTCCGCCGGTGAGATCGTCGAGGCGATCCGCCGATCGGTGCGAGGGCAGGCCAGCCTCTCCACGGAGGTGACGGCCGAGGTGATCCACGAGCTCGTGGAGCTGCTGGACCGGTCCGAGCGGATGACCCGCGAGCTCCACGACCTCGACCGGACCAAGAGCGAGCTGATCCAGATCCTGTCTCACGAGCTGATGTCCCCGATCACCGTGATCCAGGGGGCGGCCGGCACGATCTCCGGGCTCGGCGGGGCACTCTCCCAGGAGGATGCCCGCGACCTGGCCACGAGCGTGTCGCGGGCTGCGGACCGGCTCCGGCGTCTGGTCGGCAATCTGGCCGCCACGGCCCGGCTTGATCGCGAGGAAGCCGAGGTCACCACCAGGCCGATGCTCGCGGCCGACGTGATCGACATGGCGGAGGCCGAGTTTCCCGAGGCCGAGGGCCGGTTCCGGCTGTCCTCACGGGACCGGTCGGTGGAGCTGTGGGGCGACCTCCAGCTCGCCTCGGCGGCGGTCGTCGCCCTGATGGAGAACGCCCTGGAGCATTCGCCCCCCGACGAGCCCGTGGACGTGGTCGTGGAAGCGACGGGGGTCGAGGCGCTCTTCCACGTCAGCGACCGCGGCCCCGGGGTGGACCCCGAGGTCGCAGGACGCATCTTCGCCGCGTTCACCCAGGCCGATGCCAGCGTGACCCGCCGGCACGAAGGCCTCGGCATCGGACTCTATCTGGCCAGGAAGATCATGGCCGCCCACGAGGGGAGGATCGAGTTCCGCGCGCGCGAGGGAGGCGGCACGACGTTCACGCTCGCCTTCCCGCAGGCGGCACGGGGAGACACCATCCGATGAGCGAGACGAACGCGACGGTGCCCGAAGGCCTCGCGGTCAGCGAGGAGCGCTACCGGATCGTCTCCGAGATGACCACGGATTTCGCCTACTCGGTTCGGGTCGACGAGCTCGGCGAACCCAAGATCGAGTGGATCACCGATGCGTTCGAGCGGATGTCCGGCTACTCGCTCGAGGAGGTCAACGCCGGCGACCTGACCAGACTGATCCACCCCGACGACCGTCCGGCGTTCGAGGCCGGGATGGCGAAGCTGTCGCGCGGCGAGGAATCCCACCTGGAGGCGAGGATCGTCACCAGGCTCGGCGACGTCCGGTGGGTCTCCTCTCACGCCCGGCCCCGCCTGGATCCCGAGACCGGCCGGATGGTGGGGTTCCTCGGCGCCGCGCGCGACGTCACGGATGAGCGTGAGGCCCGGGAGGCCCTCCGGGCATCCGAGGAGCGGTACCGGGAGCTGTTCGCCTCCAGCCCGAACCCGATGTGGATCTACGACCTCGACACGCTCCGCTTCCTGGCGGTGAACGATGCGGCCATCGATCGCTACGGGTACTCGCGCGAGGAGTTCCTGGCGATGACGATCGAGGACATCCGACCGGCGGAGGACGTGCCCCGGCTGCTCGAGGACGTGGCGGCCACCCGCGACGAGCTGAGCCGAAGCCGTGACTGGCGCCATCGCACCAAGGACGGGCAGATCCTGGACGTCGAGATCACCTCCCACCGCCTCGACTGGGATGGGCGGCCGGGCCGCCTGGTGGTGGTGAACGACGTCACCGAGCGGCTCCGGACCGAGGCCGCGCTCCGCGAGAGCGAGCGTCGCTTCCGGGCCCTGGCCACGGCCGCGCCCGTGGGCATCTTCGAGGTGGATCTCCGGGGCGCGTGCTCCTTCCTCAACGAGCGAGGCGCCGAGATCTTCGGCAAGCCGGCCTCGGAGTGCCGGGGGTTCGGGTGGATGGAGCACGTGTTCCCCGAGGACCTGGAGCGGCTGCAGCAACGGTGGGAGGAGAGCCGGGTACGCGGCGAGGAGATCGTGCACGAGCTGAGGGTCGGCGGCACGGACGGGCGGGTCCGGTGGATCGAGGGCGCCGGCCGGCCCCTGGTCGACGCGTGGGGGGAGATCCGCGGATACATCGGCACGCTGACCGACGTGACCGAACGCCGCCACGCCGAGCTCGAGCGCCGGCGCTTCCTCGCGGAGGTCGTCCAGGCCCAGGAGGATGAACGCCGCCGGATCGCCACGGAGATCCACGACGACCCGGTGCAGGCGATGACCGCCGTGGAGATGCGCCTGGAGAGCCTCCGCCGGCGGCTCGAGGGCGCCGAAGCCGAGACGCTCGACGAGGTGACCGCGGCCGTGCAGGACACCGTGGCCCGGCTCCGGGGCCTGCTGTTCGGGCTGCGCCCCCCGGGCCTCGATCGCGAGGGGCTGGCCGCTGCCCTCCGCCCGTTGCTGGAGCGGCTCAGCCGGGAGAGCGACGTGCGGTTCGACCTCGAGGACCAGATGCTGCGGGAGCCTCCCCTCGAGGCTCGCACCGTTCTGTACCGAATCGGCCAGGAGGCGCTGGCCAACGTGCGGAGGCACTCGCAGGCCGGTCGGGTCCACGTCACGCTGGCCGACCGCCAGGAAGGGGCCCTGCTCCGGGTGCGCGACGACGGGATCGGGTTCGATCCCGGGACCGTGGACGAGGAACGGCCCGGACACCTCGGGCTGGTCTCGATGCGCGAACGAGCCGAGACGGCGGGGGGACGGTTCCGAGTGGCCAGCGCCGATGGGCGGGGCACCCTCGTGGAGGCCTGGGTGCCGTTCAGCCTGGAGGCGGTCGGGTGAGAACCGTGCCCGACGAGCGGGCCCGGCGGGAGCGGGCCGAGGCCGAACTCCGGGCCTCAGAGGTACGCCACCGCGAGCTGTTGGACAGCGTGCCGGTCGGCATCTATCGGTCCACGCCGGACGGTCGCATCCTGGAAGCGAACCGGCGACTGGCGGAGATGTACGGGTACGAGCGCGTCGAGGAGCTCCTGGCCGAGAACGCCCTGGGCCTGTACACCGACCCAGCAGAACGCGATCGGTGGCAGGCCGAGCTCGCCTCCCTCGGCTCCGCCGTCCACGAGATGCAACACCGCCGCCGTGACGGTCGGATGATCTGGGTTCGCGATCACGCCCGGGTGATCCGGGACGAGCAGGGCGCGATCCGCTTCTACGACGGCATCCAGGAGGACATCACGGCGTGGAAGGAGGCCCTCCACACGGTCCACTTCCAGGCGTCGCTGCTGAAGCAGGTTCGGAACGCGGTGGTGGCCACGGATATCGAGGACCGCATCACGTACTGGAACCCGTACGCGGAGCGGCTGTACGGCTGGTCCGCCCAGGAGGTCCTGGGGCGGCCATACGAGGAGGTCCTCCCCTCGCCGGACGGCGTCGTCGCCGATTTCTGGAGCGGCATCCACGGAGCGGGGTTCTGGGAGGGCGAGATCGAGGTCATGCGGCGGGACGGAACGGTCGTTCCCACGTTCCTCTTCGCCCAGCGCCTGGTCGACGAGGACGGGCAGCCCGTGGGGATCGTCAACGTGGCCATCGACCTCACCGACAGGAAACGGAGCGAGCGCGAGCTCGCCGCCAACCTCGATACGCTCCGGAGAACGGACGCAGAGCGTCGCCGGCTGTTGGGGCGGCTGGTACAGGCCCAGGAGGAGGAACGAGAACGCCTGGCCAGCGACATCCACGATGACCTCGTGCACGTGATGACCGCCTCGGCGCTCCGCCTGGCCACGGTCCGGCGCTCTCCCGATCGCGACCCCGACGCCGTGGCCCGGGTCGAGGCGAGCATCCAGCGAGCCATCGGGCGGCTCCGGCACTTCATCTCCGAGCTGCATCCCCGCGAGCTCGACCGGGATGGGTTGGCGGCCGCGCTGCTCAGCCACCTGGCGAGCATCGCCTCGGAGGGCGGTCCCTCCATCACCCTGGACAACCACCTCTCATCGGATCCACCGCCGCAGGCACGGCTGACGCTCTACCGGGCCATCCAGGGCACGCTCGCGCTGGCACGAGGCGCTCGGATCGAATCGGTGGCGATCTCGCTCACCGAAGAGAACGACGGTTGCCGGGCTCGCCTGGAGCTCAGCGGCAGATATCTCGACGAGGGGGCCGGCGGGATGCCCGATGGGCTCGGGGCACTCGCCGAGCGGATCCAACTACGAGGCGGCCACTTCGACGTGGCCGCCGGTCCTGCCGGCACGATCGTCGAGGTCCGGGTGACCAAGGACACTCCAGAGGAGGCACCGCGGTGACGATCCGGGGCCCGAGAGAGGTTGTGAAGACGATCCGGGTCGCGGTCACGGACGACGACACCGACATGCGCGATGCGCTGGCCGACTTCATCCGGGCGGAGCCGGACGTGGAGCTGGTATGGACGGCCGACGGCACCGACGACGCCATCCGGAAGACGTCGGACCTTCGTCCGGACGTGGTGCTGATGGACGTGAAGATGCCCGACGGTGGCGGCATCCGGGCCACCACGGAGATCCGGGCCATGGCGCCGAGCGTTCGCGTGGTGGCGTTGTCCGCGTTCGGCGATCGGGCCACGATCATGGAGATGCTCCGGGCGGGGGCGGTCGGCTACGTCCTCAAGGGCTCGCCGGGCGAGGACATCCTGGAGGCGATCCGGAACGCTGCCGAGGGCCGAAGCGGGCTCTCGCCGGAGGTCTCCGCGGAGGTGGTCCACGAGCTGGCCGGGCACCTCGAGCGGGAGGCCGAGGCCGAGGAGCGACGGCGCACCCTGCTCGACACGGTCCACCGTGTCCTGGCCGACGCCGACCTGCTCCGGATGGAGTTCCAGCCCATCCTCGACCTGGGCTCGATGCGAACCGTGGGTACCGAGGCGCTGGCCCGGTTCGGCCTCGAGCCCCGACGCCCACCCGACGTCTGGTTCGCGGAAGCCGAGGAGGTCGGCCTGCGGACCGAGCTCGAGCTGGCGGCCATCCGCCGGGCCATCGAGGCCGCGTCGCGGCTGCCCTCGTCCCTGTACCTCTCGGTGAACGCGTCGCCGACCACCGTTACGGACCACGGCTTCCCCGAGACGCTGGAGCTGGCCGGGGGCCGGCCGATCGTCGTGGAGATCACCGAGCACGCGGCCATCGAGGACTACGACGCGGTGGCACACGGCCTGCGCTCGATCCGACAGCGGGGAGGGCGACTGGCCGTGGACGACGCCGGCGCGGGATTCGCCAGCCTCCGACACATCCTCCGGCTCTCGCCCGACGTCATCAAGCTCGACCGGAGCGTGACGTCCGAGCTCCACCGGACGGTCGCCGCCCGGGCCATGGCCCGCGCCCTGATCGAGTTCGGACACGGGACCGGGGCCACGATGGTGGCCGAGGGGATCGAGCGCCCGGAGGAGATCGAAGCGCTCCGTGCGCTCGACATCCGGTTCGGCCAGGGGTACTTCCTGGGGAGGCCGATGCCGTTGGTCGACCTGGTGGCCTTCCTCGAGCGCTCCCCCGCTCCCGGCTGAGCCTCGGTACCCTCACCGCATGCCGGACCGGAGACGACGCCTGCCGTCGGTGGACTCTCTCCTGCGCTCGGACCCCGGCCGGCGGGCCTCCGAACGCTCCGGCCGCGCCGTGGTCCGCCGGGCCATCCGCTCGGTCCTCGACGACGCCAGGGCCGCCTCGCGCCGCGGACGGGAGCCGCCCGACGAGGAGGCCCTGCTGGCTCGGGCTGTGGCCCTGGCGGCCCGCATGTCGTCCGGCCTGACGCCGGTGATCAACGCGACCGGTGTGATCCTGCACACGAACCTGGGACGGGCTCCGCTGCCGGAGCCGGCCGTCCGGGCGGTCGAGCGGGCCGCGCGCGGCTACACCGATCTCGAGGTGGACCGGGAGTCCGGGACCCGGGGCCGCCGGACGTCCCGGGCCGAGTTCCTGCTGGAGGCGCTGACCGGCGCCGAGGCCGCCCTGGTCCTCAACAACAACGCCGCCGCACTCCTGCTGGCGATGGCGGCGCTGGCCCGGCGACGGGACGTGGTGGTCTCACGAGGGGAGCTGATCGAGATCGGCGGCGAGTTCCGGCTGCCCGAGATCATGCGAGCCTCCGGCGCGAAGCTCGTCGAGGTCGGCACGACGAACCGAACCCGGCTCACCGACTACCGAGCGGCCATGACCGAACGGACCGGCCTGATCCTCAAGGTCCACCCGAGCAACTACCGGGTGGTCGGCTTCGCGGAGTCGCCCCCGGTGTCATCCCTGGCCGCCCTGGCCCGTCGGGCCGCGGTGCCCCTCCTGTACGACACCGGCAGCGGGCTGCTGGAGCCGGTACGACCGGTGCCGGGCGAAGAGCCCGCCGCGAACCACGCCCTGGCCGATGGCGCCGACCTGGTGTGCTTCTCCGGCGACAAGCTCCTGGGAGGGCCCCAGGCCGGGGTGGTCCTCGGCCGGGCGGACCTGATCGCGCGATTGCGGCGCCATCCGATCGCCCGCGCCGTGCGGGTGGACAAGATGACCGTGGCCGCGCTCGAGACGGTGCTGGCGATGCACGCGCAGGCCCGGCGCGACGAGCTGCCGGTGTGGCGGTCCCTCACGGAGCGTCCCACCGCCCTGCGGGCCCGGGCGCGACAGCTGGTCGGATCGATCCCCGGCGCCTCGGTCGCCGCCGGTGAATCCGTGGCCGGCGGCGGCTCGGTGCCCGGGTACGGGATCCCCTCCACGGTGATCCGCCTTCCGGAGGAGCGCCCCGAACGGCTGGCCACCCGTCTGCGCGTGGGGTCCCCGCCGGTGTTCTGTCGCGTCGAGGACGGCGCCGTGTTGTTCGACCTGCGGACCGTCGAGGCCGAGGACGACGAGCGACTGGCCAGGGCCATCCGGTACGCGCGCGAGGAGGTCTGAATGCACGTCGTGGCCACTGCCGGCCACGTCGACCACGGCAAGTCGTCCCTGATCCTCCGGCTGACCGGGATCGACCCGGATCGCTGGGAGGAGGAGAAGCGCCGGGGCCTGACCATCGACCTCGGCTTCGCCTGGACCACGCTCCCCTCGGGCCGAGAGATCGGGTTCGTGGACGTGCCCGGGCACGAGCGGTTCGTCCGCAACATGCTCGCCGGCGTGGGGCCGGTGCGGCTGGTCCTGTTCGTGGTGGCCGCGGACGAGGGATGGAAGCCCCAGTCCGAGGAGCACCTCGAGATCGTCGACGTCCTCGGCGTCGACTCCGCCGTGGTGGCTGTGACGAAAGCCGATCTCGTCGAAGAGGACGACCTGATGATCCGGATCGACGAGATCGCGGATCGGTTGGCCGGCACGGCCCTCGAGGGAGCGCCGGTGGTGGCGTGTTCGTCGTCGACCGGCCGTGGCCTCGATCAGCTCGTCGCGGCCATCGATGCGATGGTCTCGGAGGCGCCCGCACCCCAGGACCGGGGGCGCCCCCGGATCGACATCGACCGCTCGTTCACCATCCGGGGGGCCGGCACGGTGGTCACCGGGACGCTCACCGGAGGCACGCTACGCGTCGGCCACGAGGTGGTGGTCCTCCCCGAAGGGCGCACGGCACGGATCCGTTCGCTCCAGACCCATCGCCGAACGGTCGAGGTGGCCGAGCCGGTCTCCCGCGTCGCCGCGAACCTGGCGTCGACGTCGCGGGAGGAGGTGGTTCGGGGCGACGTCCTGGTCCGGCCGGGACAGTGGCGGCCGACCTCGGTGGTTGAGGCCCGGCTCCGTCCGGTCCGTTCGATGGATCGTCCCCTCTCGACGCGGGGGGCGTTCAAGCTGTACGCGGGGTCGGCAGAGCGGGATGCCCGCCTGCGGCTGTACGGCGACGGCTTCGCCCGGATCCGCCTGTCCAGGCCGGTGGTCGTGGAGGTCGGCGACCGGTTCGTGCTTCGTGAAGCCGGGCGGGGCGAGACGCTCGCCGGTGGCGTCGTCCTCGACCCTGACCCGCCGGCCCGGCCGGGCCGCGATCCCGAGGTCCGGCTGGCTCGTCGCGAATCGGCCCGACGCGAAGATCTCCCGGCCGTGGTCGTGGCCGAGCGCGGGGCGGTCCGGGCCGCGACGCTCCCCCTGCTGGCCGGCGCCGCGCCCGCGTCGATCGCCGGCACCACCCGGGTCGGGGGCTGGTGGGTGGCCGACGAGCGCCTGGCCGACCTCCGTCGCCGCGTCATCCACATTCTGGAGGCGTACCACCGAGAGCAGCCGCTCCGCCCGGGCCTCGATGCCGGCGACCTCCGGCGCGCGATCCTGACCGACAGCCTGGACCCCGACCTCCTCGACGCCGTTCTTCAGACGCTCCTCGAGGGCGGCGTGCTCGCCAGGGAGGGACCGGTGCTGCGGCTGGCCGAGCACCGCGTGACCCTCGGCGACCGCGAGCCGCAGGCCGAGCGGCTGGTTGCTGCGGTCGCCCGAGGGGAGCCCACGCCTCCAACCGTTCCCGAGCTGGCGGCCTCCGGGTTCGCCAGGGACATGATCGAGGCCTGCGTGCGAACCGGGCGCCTGGCCCGAGTCTCGCCGGAGCTCGTGGTCACGCCGGCGTTCCTGGCCCGGGCGGAGGAGGCGGCCCGGGCCGAGGCGGCTTTGCCCGACGGCCTCACCGTGAGCCGGTTCCGGGAGCTCCTCGGGACCACCCGGAAGTACGCGCTCCCGATCCTGGCGTCATTCGATGCCCGCGGGCTGACCCGGCGCGACGGGGATGTCCGTCGTCCGGGCCCATCGGCCTGAGCGAGACGCGCTCAGTCGGTGAGCGCGGCGATCACCTCGACCTCGACCGGCGCACCCAGCGGAAGCGACGGGGCCGAGACGGCCGCCCTGGCGTGCTTCCCGGCCTCCCCGAAGACCTCGACGAACAGGTCGCTGGCCCCGTTCGCCACCTTCGGCTGCTCGGTGAAGCTCTCGGTCGTCGCCACCCACACGGTGACCTTGGCCACGCCGGCGACCTGGTCGAGGGAACCGAGCTCTTCCCGGAGCGCGGCGAGCGCTTGAAGCCCGCACCGGCGAGCCCACCGGGCCCCGTCCTCGGTCTCCAGCTCGGCCCCCAGCCGTCCGGTCACCATCGGTTTCCCGTCTTCCAGCGGCACCTGCCCGGCCACGAAGGCCAGACCGCCCACGATCCGAACGGGCACGTACGAGGCGACGGGCGCAGCCGCCGGTGGAAGGTCGATGCCGAGCTCGCGGAGCCGAGCCTCCGCGCTCACGCCCTAGCCGGCGCGGCGAGCGGAGCGCTCCCGCTCGCGGAGGATGGCCTTCCGCTCGATCTCGTTCAGGCCGCCCCAGATGCCGTGGGACTCACGGTTGCGCAGGGCGTACTCGAGGCACTCCGGCCGGACCGGGCAGCGGGCGCAGATGGCCTTGGCGCGCTCCTCGCGGGCCTCCTTCTCCTCCTTGCGCTCGAAGTAGTTCGGCGCGAAGAACTGCTCGGAGTCCTCGCCGCGGCACGCCGCGTCGTACTGCCAGCCGATGTCCCAGTCGTAGATGGCCAGGTCCGTCATCGCCGTCCGCCGAATTTCTCCAATTTCCCCTGTGCTAATCTGGCGAGCCTCACGTTACCGCAGACCCCCTCGATTTGGCAAGACCTGAATGACAAGAATGAAACCCCCGCGCCTGAGAGCGACCGTCTATCATCGGGCGGTGGAGGCGGACTAGTGGACCGGTTCGACCGCCTGTACGAGACGGCTCGCGCGCTGGGGGAAGAGACCCGGTTCAAGGTCTACCGGGCCATCTGCGTCGCCGACGACCCCGTCCCGGTGAGCGCGCTCGCCGATTCCTTCTCCCTCCACCCGAACGCCATCCGCCAGCACCTGGGTCGCCTCGAGCAGGCCGGTCTGGTGGTCTCCAGAGCCGATCGTGACGGGATCGGCGCGGGCCGCCCCCGACGACTGTACGAAGCGAGCCCTCGACCGCTCGAGTTCTCCCACCCCCCGCACTCGATGCGGTCGCTGGTGGCCGTGCTGGCCGAGGCCGTCGACGCCCTCCCATCGGATCATCGGACGCTGGTGCGGTTCGGCCGGGGCTGGGGCCGGTCGTGGGCCACGCGCCGGAAGCGCGAGCTGAACGGCTCCTCGCCCCGGAGCCGGCGGGGGCGGGCCGAGCTGCTGGCCCGCGAGCTTCGGGACTGGGGATGGCGGCCCACCACGTCGCGCGAGGGTCCCCGGATGCGCCTCGAGACCGGACAGTGCCTGTTCCGGGACGTCATCGGTGCCGAGACGAACGGCCGGTGCTGCGCGCTGGAGGAGGGCCTGCTGACCGGGCTGGTCGAGGCCCTGGCGAACGGCCATGCCAGGGTGGACCGGGCCGAGGGCTGCCACCTCAGCGTGGTCGTCTAGCTCTTCTTCCCGTCCTCCATCTGACGCATCGCCTCCATGAAGGGGCGGAACAGCTCGACGGGGATCGGCAGCACCAGCGTGGAGTTCTTCTCCGCGGCGACCTCGGTCATCGTCTGCAGCAGCCGGAGCTGGTACGCGATCGGGTGCTGGGCGATCACCTCGGC
>CALAEC010000256.1 GCA_937890785.1 uncultured Actinomycetes bacterium | reverse complement strand
GCCGGCGTCGCCTCACGGTCGACGCGGTCGACGAGTATCTGGCGCTGGAGGAGGAAGAAGCGTCAGGGTAGGTCGTCGGGCGAGGCCTCAGCCGAGCTCGGCTCGGAGATCCGCGGCGAGCGTCTGGAGGTCCGCCTCGGTGCTCGTGTACCCCATGAGGAACACCACCAAGCGCTGCTCCTCGTCGGCCCAGGTACAGTGCGAGCCGACGGACACGGTGGTCGTGCAGGTCACGGCCAGCGCATCGACGGGCCCCGTGTCGGTCATCGAGCCCGTCACGAACTCCTCGTACGCCTGCACGAAGTCCTGCCCGTCGGGAACCTCGGCCACAGCCAGGTAGTAGGCGGGGGCGAGCGTTCCATAGAGCCCGATCTGGAACTCGACATCACCGAGCGATCCAAACCCCTCGATCAGGTCCTCGAAGCTCTCGACAAGCTCACCCTCCATGCGGGGCTGGCCGGCGACCTCGTCGGGCAGCTCGAAGCCGCGGGTCAGCCAGCGGTAGCCGAGGAAGGCCACCAGGGCGGCCAGGAGGCCGACGAGGATCTTCAGGGCAACTCCAGTGAACCGGTCGCCTCGCGTGGAGTGCTGCGGCTGCCACCGGGTCATGGTGGCGGGCTCGGTGAGCGCGGCGGAGGGGGTGCCGGCACCGGGTCCGGTGCCCAGGGCCGCGGTCAGGATCGCGCCCCGGGCCGGCCGCTCGCGGGCGTCGGGTGCCGGGCCCGCGAAGCGTGTGAAGCACTGCCAGCAGTACTCGGCGGTGACGGCGTTCTGGGCGCCGCAGCTCGGACAGGCCCGTTCGTCCACGTTCGCTCCTTCTTCGGGTATCGAAGCGAACCGAGGGCTGCTTGAGCGCCTACGCGGTGTACCCTCGGGCCACATGGCCCCTGTCGACCTTCGATCTGACACCGTGACCAGGCCCAGCCCGGCCATGCGGAAGGCCATGGCCGAGGCCGAGGTCGGCGACGACGTCTTCGGCGACGACCCCACCGTCAACCGCCTCCAGGAGCGAGCGGCCGAGGTGACCGACAAGGAAGCGGCGCTCTACACGGTCACGGGGACGATGGCGAACCAGACCGCGCTCCGAACGTTCGTCCGACACGGTCACGAGGTCGTGGCCGAGGCGACCGCCCACGTGATCACGGTCGAGAAGAACTCAGCCGCGTCGCTGTCGGGTATCACTTACCGGCCCGTGCCGGGCGAGCGCGGCGTGATGGAGCCCGGGCAGATCGCCGAGGCCCTCCGACCCGACCCGCTGGACGTCCGCGTGGTCGATCTGGTGGCCGTGGAGAACACGCACCAGGTCGGGGGCGGCGCCATCCTCCCGCTGGAGACGCTCCAGGGGATCCGGAGGGTCACCCGGGAGGCCGGGCTGCCGCTGTACATGGACGGGGCCCGGATCTGGAACGCCGCCGTGGCGTCGGGCGTGCCGGTTCGCGACTACGCGGCCGAGGTGGACGCGCTGATGTTCTGCTTCTCGAAAGGCCTCGGCGCCCCGATCGGCTCGATCCTGTGCGGGCCCGCTGCGTTCATAACGGAGGCCCGCCGCAACCGCCTCCAGCTGACCGGCGCGTGGCGCCAGGCCGGCGTGATCGCCGCGGCCGCGCTGGTGGCGCTGGAGGAGGGACCGAAGCGGCTGCACGAGGACCACCACAACGCCCGTCGCCTGGCCGAGGGCGTGGCTGAGGTCGTCCCGGGCGGGCTGAAGCCCGAGGACGTGGAGACGAACATCGTGTTCGTGGATCCGACACCACTCGGCATGACCGCCACCGAGGCGGCGGACCGGCTTCGCGGCGAGGGCGTGTTGGTCACGATCGTGGCCGGCAAGGTCCGCATGCTGACGCACGTGGACGTCTCGACCTCGGACGTGGAGACCGCGATCGAGGCGTGGCGGCGGATCGCCAGTGAGGCCTAGCGATCCGTCTCGTCCCTGGCCTTTCGGGCCAGGGGCAGCCCGAACCAGAACCACACCAGGGCCGCGCCGATGGCCGCGGCTGCCACGGCGGCGACCTCCGCACCGAACATGACGTCGCCGATCAGGTACGTGGCGCCGGCCACGGCCAGCGTGAGGGCGACCAGCCCCACGATCGACAGCCGGGTCGACGTCACCAGCAGCCGCTCCTTGTCGTAGTCGCGCCACCGGATGCGGTGGTACGCGGTGGGCGCGATGAACAAGATCGACGCCAGGGCCGTGGCCAGGAGGATCCCGAAGTACAGGTCGCGCTGGAAGGGCGACAGCGTGTCGAACCGCTGGCTGAACGGGACCGTGAGGAGGAAGGCGAACAGCACCTGGACCCCGGGCAGGGCCACCCGGAGCTCCTGGAGCAGCTCGCCGAGCTCCCGGTCGAGCCGCTCGGCTTTCGATTCGTCGGACATGTCAGAGAGCGACCGGCCGCCCGGGCGGCCGGTCAGGGAAGTCGTGTGCGGGCGGTCCTACCGGCTCGAGATGTCGCGCAGCTTGCGCTCGATCTCGTCCATCGACTCGCCGGTCTTCTCCTTGATCGTTCCGACGACCTGATCCCACTTCCCCTGGGTCCGGTCGAGGTCGTCATCGGAGAGCGCGCCCCAGGCCTCCTTGACCCGGCCGCGCATCTTGTCCCACTTGCCCTCGAATTGCAGGCGCTCGTCGGTGGTGTCTCTCATGGGAACCTCCTTCCCTCCGGCCCCTGGTCTACCCGTGGGGCCGGGCCATCAAACGGAGCGGCCCGCGAGGTCACGGAGCGCGGCCACGTCTCGGGCGTGCTCGGCCTCACGGCCCCTTGTCTCGACCAGAACCGCCGTCGTGCCGACCAGCGGATCGGCCAGCACGGCTCGGAACCCGGCCTCCCCGATCGTGCCCCGGCCGGGGTGCTCGTGGCGGTCCCGGCGGGAGCCGCGAGGGTCACGGGCGTCGTTGCCGTGCACGAGGGCGAGCCGGTCGGCCAGGCCGAGCTGACGGAGCTCGTCGAACGGCCGCGCCGCCTCGCTGGGGTCGTCGAGCGGGTAGCCGGCGCCCAGCAGGTGGCAGGTATCGAGGACCAGGCCGACCCGGATGTTGTCGACGGCCGCCAGGAGCTCGGCCGCCTGGGGGATCGTGGAGGCCACCGCGCCCGCGCCCCCGGCGGTGAGCTCGAGGAGCACCGGCGGGCCGCCGAGCGAGGCGATCTCGCGCACCGCCTGCCCGGCCCGAGCCACCGCCTCGGCTCGCTCGCCGGCGCCGCCGGCCCCGGTGTGGACCACCAGGCCGTCTGCGCCGATCGTCGCCGCGCCGCCGAGCTCGGCCTGGGCCAGCTCGATCGACCGGCGGTGGAACGCCGGATCCGGCGAGGCCACGTTGATCAGGTAGGTGCTGTGGACGAACACGGCCCCGACCGGCGAGGCCGCGAGGCGCTCACGGAACTCGTCGACGGCCGCATGGCGCAGCGAAGGCGGCGACCACGCCCGGGGGTTCGACACGAAGAGCTGGATGGCGTCGGCCTCGATTGCCTCGGCGTAGTCGAGGGCCCGGGCCAGCCGCCCCCGGGTGGGGACGTGCGCCCCGACCCTCATGCCACGTAGATCGTGACCTGCTGGCCCTGCTCCACGGTGGCGCCGGCATCGGGCTCCTGGCTGACCACCTGCTGGCCCGCCGAGTTCGGCACCGTGACCACGCGGACCTGGAGGCCGACGGCCTGAAGCTGCGACTGCGCGGCACCGGTCTCGGCCCCGACGACGTTCGGCATCGGGAACCGGCGAGGGCCCTTCGATACGACGATGGTGACCGTGCCGCCCTCGCGGATCGTCTCCTCGGCCGGCGGCTGCTGCGAGATGACCCGGTCGAGCTCGACCGAGGTCGAGAACTCCTCGACCACGCGCACCTCGAGGTTGGCGGCCTGGAGGATCGCCGCGGCCTCGGACTCGGCCAGGCCGGCCACATTCGGCACGGCCACCGGGGTCCGGCCGCGGCTCACCGTGATGCGCACGGGCCGGCCCACCTCGAGGTTCGTGTCGGCGTCCGGGCTCTGCTCGATCACCTGCCCGGCCGGGACCGTGTCGTGGTACGTGCGCTCGACTCGAACCTCGAACCCCGCCTCGGCCAGCGCGGCCTCCGCGGCTTCGCGCTCGTTCCCGGTGACGCCTGGCACCGGGGCCAGCTGCGGGCCCAGCGACAGGATCACCGACAGACGGTCCCCCTCCTCGGCGTCGGCGCCCGGGTCGAGGCTCTGGCTGACGATCCGGTTGGCCGGCACGGTCGAGGAGTACTCCTCGCCGGCGGTCTCCAGCTCGAGCCCGGCCTCGTCGGCCTCAGTCTGGGCTGTGCGCAGCGTGTCGCCGAGGACGTCGGGCACCGTGGTGGGGTGGGGGAGGACGAACTCCCACGTGGCCCAGCCGAGGGCGGCCACCACCGCCAGGATGCCCAGCCACCGGAAGAAGCGGGCGGCCCGCTGGCGGCGGCGCTGCTTGGGCGAGATCGCCCGAGGGATCGTCACGGTGGCC
>CALAEC010000255.1 GCA_937890785.1 uncultured Actinomycetes bacterium | reverse complement strand
TCGTCGCCATAGATCAGGATCGCGTACTTCATCGCTCCTCCTTTCCGCCGGGCGGAGTCCCTTGCCGCCGTTCACCTGTACGACGAACGGGACCGCCCGGATTCGACATCTCCATCCCGCGGCGGCGCCCCTCGCCGCTCACCCTACCGACGAGCGACCCGAGCCGGAATCGACCAGCAGAGTAAGCACCTCCCCGGCGTCAAAGGAAGCGGTGCTTGCTCGACTGCCACCGTGGGGGTACGGTCGGCCGAACCGGACGAGGGGAGGAAGGCATGTCGTTCGACGTCCTCGGTGATCTGAACTGGCTCGCGGTGATCGTAGCCGCCGTGGCGTACTTCGCCCTGGGAGGGCTCTGGTACGCCCGGCCGGTGTTCGGGGGGCCCTGGCAGCGGGCCAGCGGCATCACGGTGCCCGAGGGCCAGCGGCCCGGGGCGGCCTTCTACATCATCCCGTTGTTCACATGCTTCCTGAGCACGCTGGCCACCGCCATGATCGCGGCATCGACCGGGTCGTCCACGGCAGGGGACGCCATCGTGCTCGGCCTGGTGGTCGGCGTCGGCTTTGCCGTCGCGCTCACCCTGCTGGATGCGGCGTTCAGCAGCCGCGCCCAGCCGGGGGCGTACTTCGCCATCGTTGCCGGGTACCACCTGGTGGGCCTGGTCGGGGTGGCCCTGATCGTCACCCTCTGGGACTAGCCAGCCGTCCCAGCGCGGCCACCATTCCGGGATCCTCGGTGGCCAGGTGCTGCAGCATGACGCGCTCCACCCCGGCGGCCTCGAGGTCGTCGAGGCGTCGTCGAGCCACATCCGTCGTGCCCACGACCCAGGTGTCCGCGCGAGCCCGGAGGAAGGCGTCCGGATCGCCGGTCTCGCGGGTGACGGCCATGACCGCCCGGGCCCGCTCGAGCACCTCGGCCCGGTCCTCCCCCACGACCGCGCCGGTCATCAGCGAGAACCGAAGGGTGGCCGGGTCGCGGCCCTCGGCCTCCCAGGCTTCCGCCACTCGGCGGCGCCTGTCGGCGCACTCGTCCGGTGTGGCGGAGACCGTGTTGTACTCGTCGGCCCACGTGGCGGCCAGCGCGGCGCTCCGCCGGCCGGCATGGCCCCCGACGATCAGCGGAGGGTGCGGGTCCTGGACCGGCCGAGGGAGCGCGTCCAGCCCCTCGAGCCGGTAGTGGCGTCCCTCGAACGTGAGCGGCGCCTCGCTCCAGGATCGGTGCACGACCTCGAGCTGCTCCGCCAGGAGCTCCATGCGAGCCCGGTCGTCCGGGTAGTCGAACCCGTAGGCCCGGTGCTCCGGGACGTGCCACCCGGCGCCGATGCCCAGCTCGACCCGGCCGCCCGAGATGTGGTCCACGGTGATCACCTGCTTCGCCAGAACCGAGGGATGGCGGAACGTGACCGGGGAGACCAGCGTGCCGAGCCGGATCCGCTCGGTGATCGCGGCGAGGCCGGCCAGCGTGGCCCAGGCGTCGAGCGAGCCCCGGGCCGGGTCGGTGAACACCGAGAGGTAGTGGTCGGAGCGGAACAGGCCCTCCAGCCCGTGCTCCTCGCAGGCCCGGGCCAGCGCCACCCACTGGTCCCAGGTGACGTCCTCCTGCCCCTCCACCATCAGGCAGATCCGCACGGGGCCGAATCTACCCGGCTTCGGCCGGTCGCCTATGAGGCGAGCAGGGGCCGCCCGTCCCGAAGGACCACGGCCCCGGTGTAGACCTGACCGGGCCCGGCTGGGACGTCGAGGGACACGCCGTTGGCCTCGAGCTGCACCCCGCCGGCGTTGCCGAGCACGAGGTCGAGGCGGCGAGGAGCCCGGATGCGCCGGATCGAGCCTGGCTGGAGCGTGTCCTCGAACAGCACCTGGTCCCCTTGGACCACCCGGACCCAGGACGGGGCCTCGGTGATCCGAAGGACCAGACGGAGATCCCGGGCCTCGTCGACCGATGGGGTGGACGGCAGAGGCGGGGCCGACGGCGTGGCCGGCGGCGGCCCGAGGGACCGCTCCGTGACCACCTGGTCCGGAGTGATATCCGGACGCAAGTTGACCGCTGTCAGCACGATCAACGCGATGACCGAGGCCCCCACGAGCCCCCGAGCCAGCCACCGCGACGGGCGCCGCTCGATCGGGGCCGGGCCGCCCATCAGCGGTGGGTCGGGGGCCGGATGGCTGATCCGATACGCCTCCACCAGCGGCTTGGCGTTCAGCCCGAGGTACCGCGCGTACTCCCGAAGGAAGATCCTCGCGTAGATGCCGCGGTGATGGTCCCGGGGCGGGAGGTCGTGCTCCAGGGCCTCCAGACAGGACCGGTCGATCTTCGTGTCCTCGGCCGCCCGATCCAGGCTCAGCCCGCGGTCGGCGCGCGCCCGATGCAGGCGCTCCCCCACGCTCGATCTGGAGGCCTTCAGAGCCACGCTGCCCGCTCCGGCTCCGGCGCCCTCCCCCCAAGGCCATCATAGGAACCCTGTCAAGGCGGGCGTCTGGGGCGCGTTGTCCTGGCTCAGGCCTCCGAGGCCGGGACGATCCGAGCCGCACCGCCGCCGGGAGTGAACACCGACTCGTGCCCGTCCTCCCACCGGACGCGGTAGCGGACGCCGACCTCGCCCTCGATCACCTCGAGGATCTCGCCCTCTCGCGGTGGCGTCCCCACGGTCTCGGACTCGACCAGGATGCGATCGCCGATCTTCCCGGACATGACCCTCTAGGTGTACCGCGTCCGGTTCGGCATGACAACCCAGGGGAGGTCCCGATCACCGGCGGCGACGCCGGCCCATGACCCCGCCGCCCCGGGACTGGAACACCATCCGAGGCGCGGCCACGGTCATGCCCTCCTTGATGAACTCGTCCTCGAGCTTGAGGCGGGCGGCCATCCGGGAGAGGTCGCGCTCGTCGGTGGGAAGCACGAAGGTCACGCCGGTGCCGGCGCGCCCGGCCCGGGCGGTGCGCCCCACCCGATGGACATAGCTCTTGTCGTCCTCGGGCGGGTCGTAGTTGATCACGTGGGTGATGTCGTCGAGGTCGAGGCCGCGGGCGGCCACGTCGGTGGCCACCAGGGTGTCGATGCGGCCGTCCTCGAACCGGGCCAGGGTGCGCTCCCGGGCCGGCTGGGTCATGTCGCCGTGCATCGCCGCCACGCGCACGCCGCGCTGCTTGAGCCGGCGGGCCAGGCGGTCGGCACCACGCTTCGTTCGGACGAACACGAGATGGCGCCCGGACTCCTCCTCCAGGAGCTCCACCAGGCGGTCGACCCGGTCGGCCGGAGCCACCGGGATGAACCAGTGGTCGGCCTCGTCCACGGTCTGACGAGGAGCCTGGACCTCGTGGAGGACCGGGTCGGTGGTGTACGCCCGGGCCAGCCGGCCGACCTCACCATCGAGGGTGGCGGAGAAGAACATCGTCTGACGCCGCTTGGGGATCCGCCGGACCAGACGGTCCACCTGCGGCTGGAACCCCATGTCGAGCATCCGGTCGGCCTCGTCCAGGACCAGGATGCGGATCCGGTCCAGCGACACCATCCGCCGGTTCGCCAGGTCCTCCATCCGTCCGGGCGTGGCCACCAGGATGTGGGCCTTCGCCGCGGCCTTCCCCTGGGCGGGGATCGAGACGCCGCCGTATACGGCCGCCACCCGGAGGCCCGTTGCCGCGGCCACGTCGCGGAGCTCCTCAACGACCTGGGTGGCAAGCTCCCGGGTGGGCACCAGGACCAGGGCGGCCGGGCCCTTCGTGTCCGGGCTCAGGCGGTGGGCGATCGGCACGCCGAACGCCAGGGTCTTGCCCGAGCCGGTCCGGGACCGGGCCAGGACGTCCCGGCCGGCCAGGGCGTCCGGGATCACCATTGCCTGGATGGGGAACGGGGCCAGGATGTCGCGTCTGGCCAGGGCCCGGACGACGGACGCACCGACGCCCAGATCGGGAAAGGTCATCATGCTCGTACTCCTTCGTGGTCGGAGAGGATTCTGCGAACCGACCCTTCAGGAGGAGCGGAAGCGAAGCCTCACGGGCGGCACGATGCCGTCCTGAAATGCAAGTCTACCAGGTGTTTCGTCAGGTTCCTGCGGCCCCGTCGATGATCTCGCGGCCGTTGATGGGAGCATCGACGCGGACGATGACCGACTTGAGCACCGCGATCTCGATGCACACCTCGGCCTCTGGGACCCGGCCGACGTACAGCGTGACGGTCACCGCCTTCGGCATCTCCTCGACCTCGACGCGATCGAGCCCCTCGCACTCCTCCACTCCGCCGTAGAACTCGATCCGCAGCTTCCGGGGCCCCACCTGCTCGAAGCGGTCCCAGATGTGGGGCCGGACGTCGACGAGGCCGGGCCGGGGCGAGACCATCAGCGGGGTCGGCCCGGGGACCGGCGTGCTCGGCGTGCTCGGAGTCGAGGACACAGGGGACTCGGAGCCCCCGGGGGTGACCGGCGTGGGTTGGGCACACCCGGCCAGCATCGCAGTGGACAAGACCACGGCCGCCACCCGCATGTTTCGTTCGACGCGCCGGAGACCGATCAGGTTCCCGAGCTGGCCACGGCCCGGGCGCCGGTCGTCCGCTCGACGCGCTCCAGCCACGGACGGGCCTTCAGTCCTTCGAAGACCGCTCGCGCCTCGGACAGGATCGGCAGGGCCTCATCGCCTCGGCCCTGCTCGGCGAGCCACTCCCCGTGCTCGGTGAGGGTCACGGCGAGCCAGAAGGGGATGCTGACCTGCCGGAACAACTCGGCCGCGGTCTCGAACCCTTCCTCCACCACGGCTGTCTCACCCCGACCCGCGTCGAGGCGAGCCCTGATCCGAGCCGCGTGACCCCGCCAGGTGGGGGTCGCCTCCCCGGCCCCAAGGGCCGCCGGGATGGCCAGGAGCTCCTCCACGGTCTTGGTGTCGCCCAGGCTCAGCGCCGCTCCGGCGGCCTCGACGAAACCGAACTTGGCACCAGGGAACACCGCGCCCAGCGTGACCCTCCCGTCGAGAGCCTCCTGCCCGGCCGCCAATGCCTCTTCCAGGCGCCCCCGGCCGCGCAACACCGCGGCGTTCGCGGCCTGATAGCCAACCCGCTCCTGTAGGTCCGCTGAGTGCTCGAAGACGGCGTACGACTCGAGCACGTCCGACGCCTCCTGGACCAGACCCCGCTCCACCAGGAGCGAGGGGATCGACTGGAGGAGCTCGCCCGCCGCGAACCTCGACGCGGACGTCTCCTCCAGGCGGGGGACGTCTGTCGCCTGGCGTACGGCGGCGTCCCATTCCCCGGCCATGAAGGCCAGGAAGACACCCTCGGCGACGAACATCCACTCCCACAAGCGCTCGCCCAGCCGCCTGGAGAGCGCGAGCCCCTCCTCGACGAACCGGGCGGCCTCGTCGTAGCGGTCGTAGTAATAGAGGAGGTTGGAGAGGTTGTAGTGGGCGCGCAGGGCCGCCAGCCAGGCGTCGTGGTCGAGCGCCACCTCCAGGGAATGCCGCAGAAGCGCGAAACCCTCCTCTGGCCTGCCCTTGGCGCTCATGAGGATCAGGGCGCCCTTGGAGTTGAGGGCCTGGGACAGGACCTCGGGCAAGCCCAGCGACTCCGCCAGCTCCAGGGCCCGCTCCAGCCGCTCGGCGGCCCGGGCTTCGTGCCCCTCGAAGTACAGGAACCTCCCCAGCTGAGCGGCCAGGGAGGCGAGATCCTCGTCGGGCTCGTCCTTGGAGAGGATCTCGAACGACCGTTCCATCCTTTCGATGGCCTGCTCGATGCGGCCGGAGGACCACGTGATCTCTCCCAACCGGGCAGATACGCGCGCCGCAGCATGGGTCTGGCTCTGCTCCTCAAACAGCCCGATGGCCCCTTCCATGAGCTCGGTGGCGCGGTCGCCTCGCCCCTCCCTCCACGCCATCCCGCCGGCCCGCTCGAGGAGGGTGGCCTTCTCCACGGGGTCCTCCGCCAGGTTGGCGGCCTGCACGAAGTACCCTTCGGCCTCACGGTTCGCCGCCAAGGAGGCGGCCCGCTCCCCGGCGCGGGTGACGGTCTCGCGGGCCCGCGTTTTGATCTCCTCGGCATCAGGCGCCTCCGGAGCCAACCGGTACGCCTCCAGGAGGTGGGACGCCATGACCTCGACGAACTCGTCCTCGTCCTGACCCCAAGTCTCGGCGAGGTGATCGGCCGCGGCCAGGTGCCGGATCTTCCGCTCCTTCCGGGAGAGGGTGTCGTACGCCACCTTCCTCACCAGATCCTGGAGAAAGCCGTACTGTCCGCGCTCGGGAGATCGGGGATCGGCCTGGACGGAGAGGAACTCCTTTCGGACCAGCGACCGGAGGAGCTCCCCCAACCCAGATTCCCCGCGCCCGTCGAGAGCGGCCAGGGCCGGCTGCATGAACGTCTTTCCCAGGACGGCGGCGTCCTGGAGGAGACGACGCTCGTCGAGCGGGAGCCCGTCGAGGCGCGCGGCGATCAGCGCGTGCAGGGTCTCGGGGACCTCTAGGTCCTCCAGGGGACCGGTGAGACGATACCGATCGCCCACCTTCTCGATCAGTCCTCGGTCCAGCAGCATGCGCACCGTCTCCACGGCGTACAGGGGGATGCCCTGCGCTCGGTCCAGGAGCGTGGCGGTGATCTCAGCGGGCAGGCCGGGAACCAGCCCCTGCATGAGCTCCTCCATGGCCTTCGGCGGAAGGGGGTCGAGCGATAGGGACGTGAAGTTCCGTCGTCCAGCTCCCCACGTCGTACGTCGCTCTGTGATCTCCGGCCGGGAGAGCGTGAGGATGAACAGCGGGTGATCCTTGGACCACTCCAGCAGGTACTCGATGAAGTCCAGCAAAGCGGTATCCGCCCACTGGAGGTCCTCGAAGACCAAGGTCGCGGGACTCTGATCGGCCAGACGTTCGAAGAACAGTCGCCACGCCGAGAAAAGGTCGGCCTGATCGGGGGCGGTCCGATCCTCCAGGCCGAGCAGGTGAGCCAGCCGTGGCTCAACCCACTTCCGTTCTTCCGGATCGGAGAGGTGCTCCGCGATCGTGGATCGGAGCTTCGCCGACGCCGACGTCGGTTCCTCTCCCTCCACGATGCCCGCCCGGCTCCTCACCATCTCGGCCAGCGCCCAGTACGCCACCCCTTCGCCGTAGGCCAGGCACCGGCCCCGATGCCACCACACCTCCTCGGCCAGCCCGTCGACGTACCGCTCGTATTCCCACGACAACCGGGTCTTGCCGACACCAGCCACGCCGACGACCGACACGAGGTGGGCCTTCCCCTCGTCCGCCGAAGCGTGGAACAGCTCCTTGACCAGCCGCATCTCCCTGTCCCGGCCCACGAACGGCGCCTCCAGGCCCTCGGTCCGGAGCGCCCCCTTCCGGGTCCCCACCACCCGGACGGCCTGCCAGAGTTGCGTGGGCTCCTCCTTCCCCTTCAGCGAGCGTCGTCCCGCGTCCTCGAACGCCACGGCGGCCTCGGCGGCCTGTCGGGTGCTGTCGCCGACGAGGACGGCCCCCGGCTCGGCCACAGACTGGATGCGCGACGCGGTGTTCACCAGGTCGCCGGCCACCATCCCCTGACCCTCGGCGCCGAGGGTCACGGCCGCCTCCCCGGTGAGGACGCCGACGCGGGCCCGCAGGTCCCGTGCGCCGGACTCCTCGCCGATCGCCGCAACGGCAGCGGTCAGGTCCAGGCCGGCCCGGACGGCCCGCTCCGCGTCGTCCTCCTGGGCGACCGGCGTGCCCCACACGGCCATCACCGCGTCGCCGATGAACTTCTCGACCACGCCCCCGTACCGACCGATCAGACGACTGCACTCGTCGAAGTAGCGAGACAGCAGGTCACGGACCTCTTCGGGGTCGCGGTTCTCCGAAAGCGAGGTGAAGCCCACCAGGTCGGCGAACAGGACCGAGACGTGGCGGCGCTCCGCCTGGGCGGTGGCCGGCCGGGGTGGGCGGACCTCCCCCTCCCCCAACGGCGAGCCGCACTCGCCGCAGAATCGGTCGCCGGGTTCGTTGGCGGCGCCGCAGGACGAGCATGCGATCGCCAGCACTGCCCCGCACTCGGCGCAGAACCGCCGCCCGGGACGGTTCTTCGTCCCGCAGGTCGAGCAGACCAACAGCCCCCCCTTGTCCGCCGATTCGGGAACGAGCCTAGCGCACCACGTTCTACGAGGGACGGCGGGGAGCCGCTTCCGAAGCTTCGACCGCGTGGCGGGGAACCAACTCCCGGGCAAGAGCCAGAACACGGTCGGGGACGTCGCCGTCGACGAGCTCGAAGCGGGCCGCGAACGCCTCGAGGATGGCCCTCTCGACCTGTTCCATCGTCGTGCCGGGGACCT